>NZ_MOMO01000230.1:0-76602 GCF_009933855.1 Pseudomonas sp. SG-MS2
AGGGTTGGTGAGGAGTTTGGAGCGGGGTGGGTCGGGTACGATTTTCTTCATGGTGCAGATCCGATCGTGGCTGGATTTGAGCTGCCCTTCGTCTTCCTCTCACAGAATAAGGTGGCAGCCGAACGCGGGGTGAGAGACCGGCAAAGATCGGCATAAGCCAGCCAGGCCGAAGCCTGCCCGCGTTGCGGCTGCCATAGCAGTACTGCCGAAGTTTGCGGGCTCTCACACCCAAATCGTCAAAGATGACGACCCAGGGAAGTTAGCCCCGATGGTTGTGAGCAACAACAGCGAAACGGCAGCGGCTGTCGTAGGATAATTCCCAAAGCATCCAATCCAGAAGCATTTGGTTGCAGGTTAGGAAATGTCTTACGGGTGGAGGGCGTAGGCGAGGGCTGCGCCCTCGATCGCCGGCAAGCCGGCTCCCACATGGATTGCGCCGGCTTTTAGAAATTGGGCAAGACAGTTGCTCCCACCTGGATCGCGCCAGCTTTTAGAAGTTAAGCAAGACCGTTGCTACCACCGGGGCCGGTTTTGCCGGCGAATCAGCGGGCAGATCAGAGGGTACGTGGGCGGGTGACGCGATCCACCAGGTAGACCAGCCCGTGGTAATCGATCCCGCTGTGGCTGGACAGCCCGATCTCACAGGTCCGGCTGGTGGAAATCCCTTCACTGCAATACTGCACTGCGTCCTTCAGGCTGCGCAGTGAGTGGGCATTGAGCTCTGGCGTGGTAAAGCCCTTGTCACCGGCAAACCCGCAACAGTGAATCCCTTCCGGGATCACCACTTGCGTGCTGCAGCGCCGCGCCAGGTCGATCAGCGCCTGGCTTTCACCCAGGTGCTGGGTGCTGCAGGTCACGTGCACCGCCACCGGTTCGTTTTGTGGGGTGAACTCCAGCTTGTCCATCAGGTGGGTGCGGATGAAACGCACCGGGTCGTACAGGTCCAGGCGGGTGTCGCCCAGGTCCTGCACCAGGCGCAGGGTGCAGGGGCTGGTGTCGCAGTAGATGGGGTCGAGGCCGCCGCGGCTGGCGTGCAGCAGCGCGTTGATCAGCTCTTGGCGCTTGTGCTCCGCTTGCTCGGGGTAACCTTTGGATGCGAACGGCTGCCCGCAGCACAGGCTGTCGGCGTTGCCGGGGAACACCACCTGGTAACCGGCCTTTTCCAGCAGGGCGCGGGTCTTGTCCAGCAGTGAACTTTGCTCGCGGTCGGCATAGGCCGGGCCCATCACTCGTGATACGCAAGCCGCCAGGTACACCACCCGTGGCCGGGCATCGTTGCTCGCCGGGCCGAAATCGATGCTGCGCAACGGCTGCGGCATGGCGGGGGACCATTGCGGCAGGCGGCCTTTGCTGGCCTTGCTCAACGAGGCACTCAGGCGGCCCAGGCGTGGGGCGCCGAGCAGCTTGCGGGCGGTGTTGGCGGCGGTCAGGGTCAGGCGGGCGCCACCCAGTGCAGTAGGGAAGTGCTCGGCCAGCCAGTCGGCGGTCTTTGCATGCTCGGCGGCCAGGCTGCGCAACTTCTTCACCAGCTCGCCGGTATTGATGCCCACCGGGCAGCGCTGGGCGCACAGGCCGGTGGCGGCGCAGGTGTCGATGCCTTGGTACTGGTAAGTCTGCAGCAGTGCGCGGGTATCGATGCCGGCGCGTTTTTTCGCCTGAATGTCACGCCACATGACGATGCGCTGGCGTGGGCTGAGGGTCAGGCCTTTGGACGGGCAGACCGGTTCGCAGAAGCCGCACTCGATGCATTTGTCGACGATCTCGTCGGCGGCGGGCAGCGGCTTGAGGTTTTTCAGGTGAATGTCCGGGTCTTCGCTCAACACCACGTCGGGGTTGAGGATGCCGTTGGGGTCGAGCAGGCGCTTGAGCGCCCACATCAGCTGATAGGCGTCATGCCCCCACTCCAGCTCCACGAACGGCGCCATGTTGCGGCCGGTGCCGTGCTCGGCCTTGAGCGAGCCGCCGAACTCCACGGCCACCAGTTGCGCCACGTCATCCATGAAGGCCTGGTAGCGCGCGACTTCCTGCGCGCTGTTGAAACCCTGGGTGAAGACAAAGTGCAGGTTGCCCTCCAGCGCATGGCCGAAAATGATCGCTTCGTCGTAGTGGTGCTTGTCGAACAGCTGGATCAGGCGGTTGACGCCTTCGGCCAGTTGCTCGACGGGGAAGGTGACGTCTTCGATGATCACCGTGGTGCCGGTCTGGCGCACGGCGCCGACGGCGGGGAAGGTGTCCTTGCGGATCTTCCACAGCTGGTTGTACACCGCCGGGTCTTCGCTGAAGTCGACTTTCTGTTCCAGCGGGTATTCGGCGATAGAAGCCATGACCTGTTGCAGTTGTTCGTGCAGCAGGCTCTGGCTGGCGGCGCGGGACTCGATCAGCAGCGCGCAGGCATTGTCCGACAGGCCTTTTACCCACAGCGGCATGCCCGGCATGTTTTGCACCGAACGCAGGCTGCGGCGGTCGAGCAGCTCTACGGCGGACACCGGCTGGCGCTTGAGCACGGTCACCGCGCGGCAGCAGCTTTCCACGCTGGGGAACACCAGCAGCGCGCTGGCCTTGTCCGGGTGATCGGGCACGGTGTCGTAGGTGACGGCGCTGATGAAGCCCAGCGTACCTTCAGACCCAACCAGCAAATGCTGGAGGATATCCAGCGGCTTGTCGTAGTCCACCAGGGCGTTGAGTGACAAGCCGGTGGTGTTCTTCAGCCGGTACTTGTGCCGGATGCGCTCTGCCAGTGCGGTGTTGGCGCGGGTTTCGCGGCCAAGCCGGGCCAGCGCTTCGAGCAGGTCGGCGTGGCTGTTTTCAAAGGCGGCAACGCTGGCCGGGTCTTCGCTGTCCAGGCGCGTGCCGTCAGCCAGTACCAGGCGCAGGCCGGCCAGGGTGTGGTAGGTGTTCTGCGCGGTGCCGCAGCACATGCCGCTGGCGTTGTTGGCAACGATGCCGCCGATCTTGCAGGCATTGATCGAGGCCGGGTCCGGGCCAATCTTGCGCCCGTAAGGGGCCAGCCAAGCGTTGGCCTGGGCACCGATAACCCCCGGTTGCAGGCGGATCTGTTCGCCTTGGCCACGGATCTCCTTGTTGCCCCAGTTATCGCCGAGCACGATCAGCACCGAGTCACTGATAGCCTGGCCGGACAGGCTGGTGCCCGCGGCGCGGAAGGTCACCGGCACGCGCTCGCGCTGGGCCAGTTGCAGCAGCCCGACCACTTCGTCTTCCGACTCCACGCGCACGACCAGCTTGGGGATCAGCCGGTAGAAACTGGCGTCGGTGCCGAAGGCCAGGGTGGACGTGGCGTCGTCGAAACGGCGATCGGCGGGTATCAGGCGCTCGGCATCACGCAGGAATGCGGCGGGCAGGCTCATGCTATCTCCTCACCGGGCCACGGCGTCTGGCGCGCCGCATGCCCCGGTCATACAGGCGGTGTTTTTGCAGGCGCTCAAGCGCCCAGTTCGCGTACCAGCGAGTCGCGGCTGATCTCGCTGATCGCCTTGGCGCCCGTGAGCACCATGGCCACGCGCATTTCCTTTTCGAACAGTTCGAGCAGGTTCTTCACCCCGGCCTGGCCATGCACGGCCAGGGCCCAGAGGAAGGCGCGGCCGATCAGTACGGTGTCTGCGCCCAGGGCGATCATGCGCACTACATCGAGGCCGCTGCGGATGCCGGAGTCGGCGAGGATTTTCAGGTCGCCTTTCACTGCGTCGGCAATCGCCGGCAACGCACGGGCGCTGGACAGCACGCCGTCGAGCTGGCGGCCGCCGTGGTTGGAGACGACGATGCCGTCGGCACCGAACTTGACCGCGTCACGTGCGTCGTCGGCGTCGAGGATGCCTTTGATGATCATCGGGCCGTCCCAGAACTCGCGGATCCATTCCAGGTCCTTCCAGGAAATCGACGGGTCGAAGTTGCTACCCAGCCAGCCGATGTAGTCGGCAAGGCCGGTGGGGTTGCCGCGGTATTTGGAAATGTTGCCCAGGTCGTGCGGGCGGCCCATCACGCCAACGTCCCAGGCCCATTCGGGGTGGGTCATGGCCTGCAACACGCGGCGCATTGGCCCGTTGGCACCGCTCATGCCGGAATGTGCATCACGGTAACGGGCGCCTGGCACCGGCATGTCGACGGTGAACACCAGGGTTTTGACCCCGGCGGCCTTGGCCCGCTCCAGCGCGTTGCGCATGAAACCACGGTCTTTGAGCACATACAGCTGGAACCACATCGGCCGGTCGATGGCTGGCGCCACTTCTTCGATCGGGCAGACCGACACGGTAGACATGGTGAAGGGGATGCCATGGGCGGCTGCCGCACGGGCTGCCTGCACTTCGCCGCGGCGGGCATACATGCCGGTGAGGCCGACCGGGGCCAGGGCCACGGGCATGCTCAGGGTTTCGTCGAACAGCCGGGTTTCCAGGCTCAGCTCGGACATGTTCTTCAGCACCCGCTGGCGCAGGGCAATGCCGGCCAGGTCCGAGACGTTGTGGCGCAGGGTGTGCTCTGCGTACGCGCCGCCGTCGGCATAGTGGAAGAGGAAGGGGGGCAGCTTGCGTTGGGCCGCGGCGCGATAGTCGGTGGAGGCGGAAATGATCATGGATTCTCGCAGCGTGGGTTGAAGGAGATGCCGGGCGCTCGGTGGCGCCCGGCCCCTTTCACTTTAGTGATGGACCAGCATGCCGGTCAGCCAGTAGGCCTGGACCAAGGTGATCAGGCCGACGATGGTGGCGAAGAACAGGCTGTGCTTGACGGTGAAGCGGAACAGGTCGGACTCCTTGCCGACCAGGCCGGTGGCTGCGCAGGCCACGGCGATCGACTGCGGCGAGATCATCTTGCCGGTCACGCCGCCGCTGGTGTTGGCTGCTACCAGCAGGGTGTCGTTGACCCCGATCTGGTGGGCGGTGGTGGCCTGCAGCGAACCGAACAGGGCATTGGACGAGGTGTCGGAGCCTGTGAGGAACACACCCAGCCAGCCCAGGAAAGGCGAGAAGAACGGGAACGCGGCGCCGGTGCCGGCCAGTACCAGGGCCATGGTCGAAGACATGCCCGAATAGTTGGTGACGAAGGCAAAGGCCAGGACCATGCCGATCGACAGGATCGGCCAGCGCAGTTCCCAGAAGGTTTCCTTGAAAGTGGTAAGACCAGTTTTGAAGTTGATCTTCAATACGGCCATGGAGATCAGCGCGGACAGGAAGATCGCTGTGCCGGTGGCGGAGATCGGGTCGAGCTTGAACACCGCTGGCATGGCGGTCGGCGCGGCGACGATCGGCGCGGTCTTGATCACCAGTTGGTCAAGGTGCGGGATGGCGAAGTTGAACACGAAGTTGTACATCGCACCGCCCGGGGCGAACGCCGCTTTGAACGGTTTCAGGGTCCAGATGGTGACCAGTACGGTGAGGATCAGGAACGGCGACCAGGCCTTGAAGATTTCACCGAAGCTGTAAGGGCTTGGTTGGCTGCCGCCGCTGCTGACCACGGCGGCGCCGACGCTGCCTTTGGCTTCGGCGAACGAGCGCTTGGGCTGCCAGACCTTCAGGAACAGGGTCAGGGCGACAAGGCTGGCCAGGGCCGAGGTGATGTCCGGCAGTTCCGGGCCGATGAAGTTGGAGGTGAAGTACTGGGTGACGGCGAAGCTCAGGCCGGCCACCAGGGCTGCAGGCCAGGTTTCTTTGACGCCGCGCAGGCCGTCCATCATGAACACCAGCCAGAACGGCACGAACAACGACAGCAGAGGCAGCTGGCGGCCGGTCATGGCGCCGATGTGGAAGGCGTCGATGCCCGTGACCTGGCCGGCGACGATGATCGGGATGCCCAGGGCGCCGAACGCCACGGGGGCGGTGTTGGCGATCAGGCACAGGCCGGCGGCGTACAGCGGGTTGAAGCCCAGGCCCACCAGCAGCGCGGCAGTGATTGCCACTGGTGCGCCGAAGCCGGCCGCGCCTTCGAGGAAGGCACCGAAGCAGAAGCCGATCAGCAGCACCTGCAGGCGCTGGTCGTCGGTGATCGACAGTACCGAGCTGCGGATCACCTCGAACTGGCCGCTCTTGACCGTGAGTTTGTACAGGAACACCGCGGCTACGATGATCCAGGCGATTGGCCAGAGGCCGTAGAGGAAGCCATAGCCCGCGGCAGCAAGGGCCATGTCGACCGGCATCTGGAAGGCGAAGATCGCCACCAGCATCGATAATCCAAGGGTAATGCTGCCGGCGACGTGGCCTTTGAGGCGGAACACGGCGAGGGCCAGGAAGAAGAACACGATGGGTATGACCGCCGCCAGTGCGGACAGGCCAAGACTACCAAGCGGGGAATAGAGTTGTTGCCAGGTTTGCATATGGGGTAGCCCCTAATTGTTGTTGGTCAGGCACTGGCATTGGATAATTGGTAAGACCAATTTACAATGGCTGGACGCTAGGTTAAAAGCGCTGTCATGGGTGTGTCAATTTGTCCTGTGCAAAACTTTGGTCGTGTGCCGATGAGCGGGCGGCTGATGGTGTTTGAAAATCGTCGCCTGATGGGTGTCGGCGTTGCGTGGATCGGCGAGAATAGACGCCCCCTGAACTTTGCCGGGGGTTTGTGGAGAGCATGTGATGGTTTTTGATCAGGTCCGCCAGCGGCGCCTGTCCGACGACATCGTCGATCGGTTGGAAGGGATGATTCTCGAAGGCACGCTGACCTCAGGCCAGCGGCTGCCGGCCGAGCGCGCCCTGGCCGAGCAGTTCGGTGTGTCGCGCCCCTCACTGCGCGAGGCGATCCAGAAGCTGGTGGCCAAGGGGCTGTTGGTCAGCCGGCAGGGTGGCGGTAACTATGTGGCCGAATCGCTCGGTTCAACCTTCAGTGACCCATTGCTGCAACTGCTGGAGCACAGCGCCGAGGCGCAGCGCGATTTGCTGGAGTTCCGTCACACCCTGGAGGCGTCATGCGCCTACTACGCTGCCCAGCGCGCCACCGAGCCAGATCGGGCGCGCCTCAAGGCTGCATTCGACACCCTGCAGGACTGTTATGCGCGGGCTGACCAAGTCACGCGCGCAGAGGAGGGCGCGGCGGATGCGCGATTCCACCTGGCGATTGCCGAAGCCAGCCACAATGCCGTGCTGCTGCATACCATTCGCGGGTTGTTCGACCTGCTAAAGCGCAACGTGGTGACGAATATCGGGGGCATGTACCAGCAGCGTACCGAGACGCGGGACATGCTGATCAGCCAGCACCGTGAGTTGTACCAGGCGATTGTCGAGGGCAGGGCGGACGATGCGCGGGAGGTGTCCAGCCGGCACATTCTGTATGTGCAGGAGGTGCTGGAAGAGGCGCAGAACGAAGCCCAGCGCGTAGCGCGGGCAGAGCGGCGCAGCGGGCGCTGATCGGTTGCCGCTGAATGCGCGCCCTGTAGGAGCGGCCTTGCGTCGCGAAAGGGTCGCGCAGCGGCCCCAGGGATCTCGGCAGCGCCGCAGAAAGCTGGGGCTGCTACGCAGCCCTTTCGCGACACAAGGCCGCTCCTACGGCGATCGCGCAAGGGCGGGAATTAGTCTTCCTTGCCCTTGTTGCGCACCGCACGCTGCAGCTCGCGGTTGGAATCGCGTTCGCGCACGGTGTCGCGCTTGTCGAATTCCTTCTTGCCCTTGCCAAGCGCAATCTCGCACTTGATCAGGTGCTTGCTCCAGTACAGCGCCAGGGCCACACAGGTGTAGCCCTTCTGCGCCACCGCAGCTTCCACACGCTCCAGCTCGCGCTTGTTCAGCAGCAGCTTGCGCGAGCGGATGGGGTCGGCGATGACGTGGGTGCTGGCAGTGGTCAGCGGGGTGATGTGGCTGCCGAACAGCCAGGCTTCGCCATCCTTGAGCAGCACGTAGCTGTCGGTCAGGTGCGCCTTGCCGGCCCGCAGGCTTTTTACTTCCCAACCGGACAGGACCAGCCCGGCCTCGAACTTGTGTTCGATGAAGTAATCGTGTCGCGCCTTTTTGTTTTGCGCGATGGTCCCGGTCGGATGTTTCTTTTGTTTAGCCATAGGGGCGGCATTATAGGCAAGTCACCGCGTGGTCGGCTACGGGATTTAGGTGCGCTTGAGCCACCGCAATGAATACCGGACAATACAGGCCCTGTCTTACGCACAGAACCTGTTTTTGGCACGCTGCGAAGCCCGCCACCCAGCCTTGGAAGTGACGCCTGGATGACTACCCATATTCAACGCTCCGCCCTGCTGCCGTACCCTGCCCAGGCGCTGTACGACCTGGTCAATGATGTAGCCAGCTACCCGCAGTTCCTGCCCTGGTGCTCGGCTTCGACGGTGCTCGAAGCCAGTGACACGCACATGCGCGCCAAGCTGGAGGTGGCCAAAGGGGGCATGAGCCAGCAGTTCGTGACCCGCAATGTGCTGGTGCCGGGGCAGTCCATCGAGATGAACCTGGAAGAAGGGCCGTTCACCCAGTTGCATGGCGTGTGGGTGTTCAAGGCGCTGGGTGAAAAAGCCTGCAAGATCAGCCTGGACCTGTCCTTCGATTACGCCGGGCCGATTGTGCGGGCGACCTTGGGGCCGCTGTTCAACCAGGCCGCCAACACGCTGGTGGATGCGTTCTGCCAGCGTGCCAAACAGCTCAATACGTGATGCTGCCAAGTCATCAGGCACAAAAAAGCCCGGACTGATCCGGGCTTTTTTACGCCTGCATTTACTGCGGCGAGGTATCCAGCGGGGCAGGTGTCGGCACCGGTGTGGTCTCGATGGTGTCGATCTCGCGCTGGATGGATTCTTCCACCGAACCAGGTTTGGCCGGCTTCTCTTCCGGTTGCGACGCTGGCTGGCCTGGCTGGGTGGCCGGGCTGACCGTGGTATCACCGCTGCCGCCCAGGATTTCCTGGTCGCGGCTCACGCCTGGCATGAAGTCACCCGACAGGCTGACCAGTTGGTCGCTGTCGTTGAAGAAGATGCTCATGCGCTCCTGCTGGCGTTGGCCGCCACCAGGTTGCAGGCTGTACAGGTAATCCCAACGATTGGTGTTGAAAGTATCCTGGAGCAGAGGGTTGCCCATGATAAACCTTACTTGCCGGCGGGTCATTCCGGGGCGTAATTGGTCTATCATGTCTTGCGTAACGACATTGCCCTGCTGGATGTCGATTTTGTAAACCCCGGGAAACGAGCAACCGGCGAGTGCGAGCAGTCCCACGAAGGTGAGGCTGGTTAGCAAGAGCTTGGTGTTGTTTTGCATCGGTGGGCGACTTCCACTATCTTGGCTGGACAACGTAAACCCCGATCATACCCGTATTAAGAGAAGCTGCGAAGCAGCATCGGCGAGAAAGCTGACCATGGTTGAAAATAGCGAATTGCGCAAAGCCGGTCTCAAGGTGACACTGCCTCGAGTCAAGATCCTTCAGATGCTCGACTCGACCGAGCAACGTCACATGAGCGCCGAGGATGTCTACAAGGCGCTGATGGAGGCTGGCGAGGACGTCGGCCTGGCAACCGTTTATCGCGTACTCACCCAGTTCGAGGCTGCTGGACTAGTGGTACGGCACAACTTCGATGGCGGTCACGCAGTTTTCGAGCTGGCGGACGGCGGTCACCACGACCATATGGTCAACGTGGAGACCAGTGAAGTCATCGAATTCATGGACGCCGAAATCGAGCGGCGCCAAAAAGAGATCGTGGCCGAGCATGGCTACGAGCTGGTGGACCACAATCTGGTCCTCTACGTGCGTAAGAAAAAGTAACGATTTCGGTCGTTATTAAGAGCAAAGGCGACCCTGGGGTCGCCTTTGTGCTTTCTGCGGCAAGGGTAGCTGCGGGAGCCGGCTGTCGGCGATGACGCAGTGCGGGCAGCATTACGCCTTACCGGACACCACCATCTTGCGTGCATGCGCCAGCGATTCCTTGGTCAGGTCGATCCCGCCCAGCATCCGCGCCACTTCCTCGACCCGTTCGCGTTTGCCAAGGCTGGCCACGGCAGTGTGCGTGGTGTCGCTATTGCGCACCTTGTGCACGAACAAATGATGATGCCCCTGCGCCGCGACCTGCGGCAGGTGGGTGACAGTCAGCACCTGGCCGCGCTCACCGAGGCGGCGCAACAGCTGGCCGACGATCTCGGCCGTCGGGCCACCGATACCCACGTCAACCTCATCGAAGACCAGTGTCGGGATGCGTGAGGTTTGCGCCGTGATGACCTGGATCGCCAGGCTGATCCGTGACAGTTCGCCGCCCGAGGCTACCTTGGCCAAACCTTTGAGCGGCTGCCCGGGGTTGGCGCTCACCAGCAGCTCTATCTGCTCCAGGCCGTGTGGCGACAGGTCGCTGCTTTCGTTGGGTGTGAGTTCGATGCAGAACCGCCCGCCAGGCATGCCCAGGCGCTGGATCTCCTGTTCGACCGCGACGGCGAGCTGCTGGGCTGCCTGCTGGCGCAGGGCGCTCAGCTCGATCGCCCTTTCCTGATAGTGCTTGGCATAGGCCGACAGTTCTTCGCCCAGGCGCTCTATGGATTCGTCGCTGGCATTCAGGCCTTCCAGCTCCTCCATCAACTGCTGCTGCAGGTGGGGCAGTTCGGTCGGGTGCACGCGATGTTTGCGCGCCAGGGTGTAGATGGTGTCGAGGCGCTCTTCCAGGGCCTGCAGGCGCATGGGGTCGGCGTCGAAATTGTCGAGGAAGCGGTTGAGCTCGCCTACGGCTTCTTCTATCTGGATCTGTGCGCTGGCGATGAGGTTGGCGGCTTCACCCAGCGCCTTGGGGGTGTTGGCTGCGGCGCCCAGGCGATTGAGGCTGGAGGTGAGGGCGCCTAGCACATTGCCTGAGTCGCTTTCGCTGCATTGGTCGATGACCTGGCGGCAGATGCCGAACAGGGCTTCGGCGTTGGTCAGGTTCTTGTGTTCCTGCTCCAGCTGCTCCAGTTCGTTTTCACCCAGGCCAAGGTTGTCGAGCTCTTCCAGCTGATAGCTGAGCAACTGGTGGCGTGCGCGCTGCTCATCGCCGGAGTTGGACAGGCGCTCGAGCTCCAGGCGGGTCTGGTTCCAGCGCTTGGCTGCGAGCTGGACCTGGCGGGACAGGTCGATGGCGCCGGCATATTCGTCGAGCAGGCGGCGGTGGGTGTCGGTCTTGAGCAGTGACTGGTGCTCATGCTGGCTGTGGATGTCGATCAGCAGTTCACCGAGCGCCTTCAGGTCACCCAGCGGGCAGGGCGTGCCGTTTATGTAGCCGCGGCTGCGGCCTTCGGCCGTGATGACGCGGCGCAGGATGCACGGGCCGCCGTCGTCCAGGTCGCGCTCGGCCAGCCAGGTGTGCGCTTCGGGGATATCCACCAGATCGAAGGTGGCCAGGATGTCCGCCTTGTCCGCGCCAGGGCGCACCACGCCGCTGTCGGCGCGATCACCAAGGGCCAGGCCGAGGGCGTCGAGCATGATCGATTTGCCTGCGCCGGTCTCGCCGGTGATGACGGACATGCCGCGGGCGAGTTCGAGGTCGAGGTGTTCGACGATGGCGTAGTTGTGAATGGACAGATGCACCAGCATGGGGCGGCTCCCGAGAAGTCAGGTCTGGTTATTTATACAGTACTTTTTTCGAGCCTGCCAATGCCTGCTCGCAGTTTCCATCGTCGACCTGAAAACCGCTTTGCCCCTTGAAGCTGATTTTTCCGGCCCCATATAGCCGGCAGACACGGCGAGCTTTGCTCGTACTACAGAGATTGCGGAGGAGAGACCCCATGGCTGACGAACAGCTGAATGAGAAAGACCTTAACGCCGAAGAGGCTGGTGCAGTGGATAACGGCGCCCGCGTTCAAGAGCTCGAGGAGCAGCTGGCCGCCGCCAAGGATCAGTCCCTGCGTGCCGTCGCCGACCTGCAGAACGTGCGTCGCCGCGCCGAGCAGGATGTCGAGAAGGCGCACAAGTTCGCCCTGGAGAAGTTTGCCGGCGACCTGTTGCCGGTGATCGACAGCCTGGAGCTGGCTCTGGCGCACTCCAGCGCTGAAGATGAGCAGGTCAAGAAGATCCGTGAAGGCGTCGAACTGACCCTCAAGATGTTCCAGGACACCCTCAAGCGTTACAACCTCGAAGCCATCGACCCGCACGGCCAGCCGTTCAATGCCGAGCACCATCAGGCCATGGCCATGCAGGAAAGCGCCGAGGTAGAGCCCAACAGCGTGCTGAACGTGTTCCAGAAGGGCTACCTGCTCAACGGCCGCCTGCTGCGCCCTGCCATGGTGGTGGTCAGCAAGGCGCCGAGCGCGCCGCAGCCTTCGATCGATGAAAAGGCTTGAAATCTGACGGGCCATCCCCATCTAGGTGTCAAGCCTTCAAGTATTACCGCAGTTGGCCAAAGTAGTCGCTGCTACCAAATTCAAGTTTCGGGAGAGTAAACATGGGCAAAATCATCGGTATCGACCTGGGGACCACCAACTCGTGCGTCTCCATTCTGGAAAACGGTAACGTCAAGGTCATCGAAAACGCCGAAGGTGCGCGTACCACCCCTTCGATCGTGGCCTACGCCAATGATGGCGAAATCCTGGTTGGCCAGTCGGCCAAGCGCCAGGCCGTCACCAACCCGCACAACACCCTGTTCGCAGTGAAGCGCCTCATCGGCCGCCGCTTCGAAGAAGATGTCGTGCAGAAAGACATCAAGCTGGTGCCGTACAAGATCGTCAAGGCTAACAACGGTGACGCCTGGGTCGAGGCTGCCGGCAAGGAAATGGCGCCGCCGCAGATCAGCGCCGAAGTTCTGAAAAAGATGAAGAAGACCGCCGAAGACTACCTCGGCGAGCCAGTCACCGAAGCGGTCATCACCGTTCCGGCCTACTTCAACGACAGCCAGCGTCAGGCCACCAAAGATGCCGGTCGCATCGCGGGTCTGGACGTAAAGCGCATCATCAACGAACCGACCGCTGCTGCGCTGGCCTATGGCATGGACAAGGCCAAGGGCGACCACACTGTCATCGTTTATGACCTGGGTGGCGGTACCTTCGACGTATCGGTCATCGAAATCGCCGAAGTTGACGGTGAGCACCAGTTCGAAGTGCTGGCCACCAACGGCGACACCTTCCTGGGTGGCGAAGACTTCGACATGCGCCTGATCGACTACCTCGTCGACGAGTTCAAGAAAGAGTCGGGCATGGACCTGAAGAACGACCCTCTGGCCCTGCAGCGTCTGAAAGAAGCCGCGGAAAAGGCCAAGATCGAACTGTCCTCCGCTCAGTCGACCGACGTCAACCTGCCGTACATCACTGCAGATGCGACCGGTCCGAAGCACCTGAACGTGAAGATCTCCCGCGCCAAGCTGGAGTCGCTGGTGGAAGATCTGGTCAACCGTACCATCGAGCCTTGCCGCATCGCCCTGAAAGACGCAGGCATCGACGCCAGCAAGATCGACGACGTGATCCTGGTCGGTGGCCAGACCCGTATGCCGCTGGTTCAGAAGGCCGTTGCCGACTTCTTCGGCAAGGAAGCCCGCAAGGACGTCAACCCGGACGAAGCAGTTGCCATGGGTGCTGCCATCCAGGGTGCCGTACTGGCCGGTGACGTGAAAGACGTACTGCTGCTGGACGTCAGCCCGCTGACCCTGGGTATCGAAACCATGGGCGGCGTGATGACCCCGCTGATCGAGAAGAACACCACCATTCCGACCAAGAAGTCGCAGGTGTTCTCGACTGCCGACGACAACCAGGGCGCAGTGACCATTCATGTGCTGCAGGGTGAGCGCAAGCAGGCTTCGCAGAACAAGTCGCTGGGCAAGTTCGACCTGGCTGACATCCCGCCAGCACCGCGTGGTGTTCCGCAGATCGAAGTGACCTTCGACATTGATGCCAACGGCATCCTGCACGTCGGCGCCAAAGACAAGGCCACCGGCAAGACTCAGTCGATCGTGATCAAGGCCAACTCCGGTCTGTCCGACGAAGAGATCGAAAAAATGGTGCGTGACGCCGAGGCCAATGCCGAGGAAGACCGCAAGTTCGAAGAGCTGGCCGCTGCCCGCAACCAGGGTGATGCGCTGGTTCACTCGACCCGCAAGATGGTCGCTGACGCCGGTGACAAGGTCACTGCCGAAGAGAAGACTGCCATCGAAGCGGCCGTGGTTGCCCTGGAAGCCGCTGTCAAAGGCGACGACAAGGCTGCCATCGATGCCAAGGTCGAAGAGCTGTCCAAGGTCTCCGCGCCGGTAGCCCAGAAGATGTACGCCGAGCAGTCGGCCGAACAGCCTCAGGGCGGCGCTCAGCAGGCCGAGCCGGAAGCCAAGCACGATGACGTGGTTGACGCCGAGTTCGAAGAAGTGAAAGGCGACGACAAGAAGTAATCGTTGCATGTTGTCGGCCAGCCCACCGCCGTTTGGCGGTGAGCTGGTAGGATGTCGCCGCGCGGGGGCTTGCTCCCGCGTTGGCGTATCTGGAATTCGAGAATTTTTACAGCATTTGTCTGGGCCGCATCGGGTCTTCAGGCGGGTGCTGACGGCGCGGCGCGGATGCCGAACGCCCAACAAGGTGCAAATGACCTATGTCCAAGCGTGATTATTATGAGGTCCTGGGTGTCGAGCGCGGCGCCAGTGAAGCAGACCTGAAAAAGGCTTATCGCCGCCTGGCGATGAAGTACCACCCGGACCGCAACCCGGGCGATAAAGAGTCCGAAGACAAGTTCAAGGAGGCCAACGAGGCCTACGAAGTGCTGTCTGACGCGAGCAAGCGGGCGGCGTTCGACCAGTATGGTCACGCCGGCGTCGACCCGAGCATGGGTGGCGGCGGTGCAGGCTTCGGTGGCGCCAACTTCTCCGACATCTTTGGCGATGTGTTCAGTGACTTCTTCGGTGGTGGTCGTGGCGGTGGTCGTGGTGGCGCTTCGCGCGGCAGCGACCTGCGCTACACCCTGGAGCTGAACCTGGAAGAAGCCGTGCGCGGCACCACGGTCAGCATTCGGGTGCCGACCCTGGTCAACTGCCAGCCTTGTGACGGCAGTGGTGCGAAGAAGGGTTCGACCCCGTCGACCTGCCCGACGTGCGGCGGTATCGGCCAGGTGCGCATGCAGCAGGGCTTCTTCTCGGTGCAGCAGACCTGCCCGCGCTGCCATGGCCAGGGCAAGATCATCACCGACCCTTGCGGTTCGTGCCACGGTGAAGGCCGTGTCGAGGAATACAAGACCCTGTCGGTCAAGGTGCCGGCCGGCGTCGACACTGGCGACCGCATCCGCCTGTCCGGCGAAGGCGAGGCAGGCACCCATGGTGGCCCGACCGGCGACCTTTACGTGGTGATCAACGTGCGTGAGCACGAGATTTTCCAGCGTGACGGCAAGCACCTGTATTGCGAAGTGCCTATCAGCTATACCGATGCCGCTCTGGGTGGCGAGCTGGAAGTGCCGACCCTCGATGGTCGTGTGAAGCTGAAGATCCCGGAAGGTACGCAGACCGGCAAGCAGTTCCGCTTGCGTGGCAAGGGTGTGGCACCGGTGCGTGGTGGTGGTGCGGGTGACCTGCTGTGCCGCGTTGCGGTCGAGACCCCGGTCAACCTCAGCCGTCGCCAGCGTGAACTGCTCGAAGAGCTGCGCGACTCGCTCGAAGGCGACAGCTCCCACTCGCCCAAGGCCAATGGCTGGTTCGATGGCGTGAAGCGCTTCTTCGGCGATCTCTGACAAGGAACAGGCTATGCGACGTATTGCAGTGATGGGCGCGGCAGGGCGGATGGGCAAGACCCTGATCGAAGCCGTGCAGCAAACCCCAGGTGCCGGGCTGACGGCGGCGATCGACCGCCCGGACAGCTCGCTGGTCGGTGCGGATGCCGGTGAGTTGGCGGCGCTCGGTCGGATCGGCGTGCTGTTGTCGGATGACCTGGCCAAGGTTGCCGACGAATTCGACGTGCTGATCGACTTCACTCACCCTTCGGTGACCCTGAAGAACCTGGCGTTTTGCCGCAAGCATGGCAAGGCGATGATCATCGGCACCACCGGTTTCACCAGCGAGGAGAAGCAGTTGCTGGCCGAGGCAGGCAAGGATATCCCGATCGTCTTCGCCGCCAACTTCAGCGTAGGCGTCAACCTCAGCCTGAAGTTGCTGGACATGGCGGCGCGTGTGCTGGGCGATGATGTCGACATCGAGATCATCGAGGCGCACCACCGCCACAAGGTCGACGCGCCGTCAGGCACTGCGCTGCGCATGGGTGAGGTGGTTGCCAATGCCCTGGGCCGTGATCTGCAGGAAGTGGCGGTGTATGGTC
The DNA here is from genome assembly GCF_009933855.1 of Pseudomonas sp. SG-MS2. Taxonomy (NCBI): domain Bacteria; kingdom Pseudomonadati; phylum Pseudomonadota; class Gammaproteobacteria; order Pseudomonadales; family Pseudomonadaceae; genus Pseudomonas; species Pseudomonas sp. SG-MS2. Next base: position 16,146 of record NZ_MOMO01000230.1, read on the forward strand.
GTGAGGGCCAGACGGGCGCGCGTGATCGCAAGACCATCGGCTTTGCCACCGTGCGTGCCGGCGATGTGGTCGGTGACCACACCGTGCTGTTCGCCGCTGAAGGTGAGCGCCTGGAAATCACCCACAAGGCTTCCAGCCGCATGACCTTCGCCAAGGGTGCGGTGCGTGCCGCGCTGTGGCTGGATGGGCGCGAGGCGGGCTTGTACGACATGCAGGATGTGCTAGAGCTGCGTTAAGCCGTTCCCTCGGGGTACATGTGATCCCTGGTAGGAGCGGCCTTGTGTCGCGAAAGGACTGCGCAGCAGTCCCAGGATATCTGTGGCGCCGCTGATATCCTGGGGCCGCTTTGCGACCCTTTCGCGACACAAGGCCGCTCCTACACGCGTGTTCATTGCCCAAGAAGGTCAGCCTGTCGCAATCATGTGTTTTAGAGGCACATTTGCGGTAGACCAAAAAAGCACTTTTCTGTAAGCTACAGCTTTAGTGTGTCCACTAAAAGCGCGCAGCGAATTGAATTCAGCACATAGAAGCGGGGTGACGTGTCCATACGTCACTCCGCTTTTTTGCAACCTGCGATCGCCCTTTCATGCTTGATTTACGGGAGGTCTTCTTGACAAAGCCAGCCATACTCGCCCTTGCCGACGGCAGTATTTTTCGCGGTGAAGCCATCGGAGCCGACGGTCAGACCGTTGGTGAGGTGGTGTTCAACACCGCTATGACCGGCTACCAGGAAATCCTTACAGACCCTTCCTACGCGCAGCAAATCGTTACTCTGACCTACCCGCACATTGGCAACACCGGTACCACCCCGGAAGACGCCGAGTCGAACCGTGTATGGTCCGCCGGCCTGGTCATCCGTGACCTGCCGCTGCTGGCCAGCAACTGGCGTAACACCCAGTCGCTGCCCGACTACCTCAAGGCCAACAATGTCGTTGCCATCGCCGGCATCGACACCCGTCGCCTGACCCGTATCCTGCGTGAAAAGGGCGCTCAGAACGGCTGCATCCTCGCCGGTGACAACATCAGCGAAGAAGCCGCCATCGCCGCTGCCCGCGCCTTCCCTGGCCTCAAGGGCATGGACCTGGCCAAGGTCGTTTCCACCAAGGAGCGTTACGAGTGGCGCTCCAGCGTGTGGGAGCTGAAAACCGACAGCCACCCGACCCTGGAAGCTTCCGAGCTGCCGTACCACGTTGTTGCCTTCGACTACGGCGTCAAGCTGAACATCCTGCGCATGCTGGTCGCCCGTGGCTGCCGCGTGACCGTGGTGCCTGCCCAGACCCCGGCCAGTGAAGTGCTCGCGCTCAACCCCGATGGTGTGTTCCTGTCCAACGGCCCTGGTGATCCGGAGCCATGCGACTACGCGATCCAGGCGATCAAAGAGATCCTCGACACCGATATTCCGGTGTTCGGCATCTGCCTGGGCCACCAGCTGCTGGCGCTGGCCTCTGGCGCCAAGACCGTGAAAATGGGCCACGGTCACCATGGTGCCAACCACCCGGTCCAGGACTTGGACACCGGTGTGGTCATGATCACCAGCCAGAACCACGGTTTCGCCGTAGACGAAGCCACCCTGCCGGGTAACGTCCGCGCCATCCACAAGTCGCTGTTCGACGGCACCCTGCAGGGTATCGAGCGTACCGACAAGAGCGCGTTCAGCTTCCAGGGCCACCCTGAAGCGAGCCCGGGCCCGACCGACGTCGCGCCACTGTTCGATCGTTTCACCGATGCCATGGCCAAGCGCCGCTGAGCATCCTGCTTCAAGGCCCCGGGCCGGCACCTGCCGCGCCCGGAAGCGCCTGACCCAGATTGTTCAAAGCGGCTTGCCGACTGACCCCGGATTTGAGTGACCACCATGCCAAAACGTACAGACATCAAAAGCATCCTGATTCTCGGCGCTGGCCCGATCGTGATCGGCCAGGCCTGCGAATTCGACTACTCCGGCGCCCAGGCCTGTAAAGCCCTGCGCGAGGAAGGTTTCCGCGTCATCCTGGTGAACTCCAACCCAGCCACCATCATGACCGACCCGGCCATGGCCGACGCCACCTACATCGAGCCGATCAAGTGGCAGTCGGTGGCCAAGATCATCGAAAAAGAGCGCCCGGACGCCGTATTGCCGACCATGGGTGGCCAGACCGCACTGAACTGCGCCCTGGACCTGGAGCGCCACGGCGTTCTGGAGAAGTTCGGCGTAGAGATGATCGGTGCCAACGCCGACACCATCGACAAGGCCGAAGACCGTTCGCGCTTCGACAAGGCCATGAAGGATATCGGCCTGGAGTGCCCGCGCTCCGGTATCGCCCACAGCATGGAAGAGGCCAATGCGGTCCTTGAGAAGCTTGGCTTCCCATGCATCATTCGCCCGTCGTTCACCATGGGTGGCACAGGCGGTGGTATCGCTTACAACCGTGAAGAGTTCGAAGAAATCTGCACCCGTGGTCTGGACCTGTCGCCGACCAAAGAGCTGCTGATCGACGAATCGCTGATCGGCTGGAAAGAGTACGAGATGGAAGTGGTCCGCGACAAAAAGGACAACTGCATCATCGTCTGCTCGATCGAAAACTTCGACCCGATGGGCGTGCACACCGGTGACTCGATCACCGTTGCTCCGGCGCAGACCCTGACCGACAAGGAATACCAGATCATGCGCAACGCCTCGCTGGCGGTGCTGCGTGAAATTGGCGTTGAAACCGGCGGTTCCAACGTGCAGTTCGGTATCTGCCCGAACACCGGCCGCATGGTCGTGATCGAGATGAACCCGCGTGTTTCGCGTTCCTCGGCGCTGGCTTCCAAGGCAACTGGCTTCCCGATCGCCAAGATCGCCGCCAAGCTGGCCATTGGTTACACCCTGGACGAACTGCAGAACGACATCACTGGCGGCCGTACCCCGGCGTCCTTCGAGCCGTCGATCGACTACGTCGTCACCAAGCTGCCACGCTTCGCCTTCGAGAAATTCCCGAAAGCCGACGCCCGTCTGACCACCCAGATGAAGTCCGTGGGTGAAGTCATGGCCATCGGCCGTACCTTCCAGGAATCCCTGCAGAAAGCCCTGCGTGGCCTGGAAGTCGGTGCTTGCGGTCTCGACCCTAAAGTCGACCTGGCCAGCCCGGAAGCCGCTGGCATCCTCAAGCGCGAGCTGACCGTGCCGGGCGCCGAGCGCATCTGGTACGTGGCTGACGCCATGCGTTCGGGTATGACCTGCGAAGAGATCTTCGCCCTGACCGGCATCGACATGTGGTTCCTGGTGCAGATGGAAGACCTGATCAAGGAAGAAGAGAAGGTCAAGACCCTGGCCCTGTCGGCGATCGACAAGGACTACATGCTGCGCCTCAAGCGCAAAGGCTTCTCGGACCAGCGTCTGGCCAAGCTGCTCGGCATCACCGACAAGAACCTGCGCCGTCACCGCCACAAGCTGGAAGTGTTCCCGGTGTACAAGCGCGTCGACACCTGCGCTGCCGAGTTCGCCACCGACACCGCCTACCTGTACTCCACCTACGAGGAAGAGTGCGAGGCCAACCCGTCGACCCGCGACAAGATCATGATTCTGGGTGGCGGCCCTAACCGTATCGGTCAAGGCATCGAGTTCGACTATTGCTGCGTGCACGCGGCACTGGCACTGCGTGAAGACGGTTACGAGACCATCATGGTCAACTGCAACCCGGAAACCGTCTCCACCGACTACGACACCTCCGACCGTCTGTACTTCGAGCCGTTGACCCTGGAAGACGTGCTGGAAGTCTGCCGCGTCGAGAAGCCAAAGGGTGTCATCGTCCACTACGGCGGCCAGACCCCGCTGAAACTGGCTCGCGCCCTGGAAGAGGCCGGCGTACCGATCATCGGTACCAGCCCGGACGCCATCGACCGTGCCGAAGACCGTGAGCGCTTCCAGCAGATGGTTCAGCGCCTGAACCTGCTGCAGCCGCCAAACGCTACCGTGCGCAGCGAAGAAGAAGCCATCCGTGCTGCGGGCGGTATCGGTTACCCGCTGGTGGTGCGCCCGTCCTACGTACTGGGCGGCCGCGCGATGGAGATCGTCTACGAACTGGACGAGCTCAAGCGCTACCTGCGTGAAGCCGTGCAAGTGTCCAACGACAGCCCGGTACTGCTGGACCACTTCCTCAACTGCGCCATCGAGATGGACGTGGATGCGGTCTGTGACGGCACCGACGTGGTGATCGGCGCGATCATGCAGCACATCGAACAGGCCGGCGTTCACTCCGGTGACTCGGCGTGCTCGCTGCCGCCGTACTCGCTGAGCAAGGACGTGCAGGACCAGGTTCGCGATCAGGTGCGCAAGATGGCCCTGGAGCTGGGCGTGGTTGGCCTGATGAACGTGCAGCTGGCCTTGCAGGGCGACAAGATCTACGTGATTGAAGTCAACCCGCGCGCCTCGCGTACCGTGCCGTTCGTGTCCAAGTGCATCGGCACTTCCCTGGCGATGATCGCTGCCCGCGTCATGGCTGGCAAAACCCTGAAAGAGCTGGGCTTCACCCAGGAAATCATCCCGAACTTCTATAGCGTCAAGGAAGCCGTCTTCCCGTTCGCGAAGTTCCCGGGGGTTGACCCGATCCTCGGCCCTGAGATGAAATCGACCGGTGAAGTCATGGGTGTCGGTGACAGCTTCGGTGAAGCGTTCGCCAAGGCTCAGATGGGTGCCAGCGAAGTACTGCCAACTGGCGGTACCGCGTTCATCAGCGTACGTGACGACGACAAGCCACAGGTGGCTGGCGTTGCCCGTGACCTGATCGCCCTGGGCTTCGAAGTGGTCGCTACTGCAGGTACCGCCAAGGTCATCGAGGCGGCCGGCCTGAAAGTGCGCCGCGTGAACAAGGTGACCGAAGGCCGTCCGCACGTGGTCGACATGATCAAGAACGACGAAGTGTCGTTGATCATCAACACCACCGAAGGTCGTCAGTCGATTGCCGATTCCTATTCGATTCGTCGCAATGCGTTGCAGCACAAGATCTACTGCACCACGACCATTGCGGCTGGTGAAGCCATCTGCGAAGCGCTGAAATTCGGCCCTGAAAAGACCGTTCGTCGCTTGCAGGATCTGCATGCAGGACTTAAAGCATGAGCATTACCAAGTATCCGATGACCGTTCAGGGCGCTCGCGCCCTGGAAGAGGAGCACCTGTTCCTGAGCAAGACCGAGCGCCCGCGCCTGAGCCAGGCCATTGGCGAAGCGCGCGAACTGGGCGACCTCAAGGAAAATGCCGAATACCATGCCGCCCGTGAGGAGCAGGGCATGGTCGAGGCGCGTATCCGCGACATCGAAGGCCGTCTGCAGAACTCGGTAGTGATCGACGTGACCACTATCCCTCACACCGGCAAGGTGATTTTCGGCACCACTGTGGTGCTGGCCAACACTGAAACCGATGAAGAGGTGAGCTACCAGATCGTTGGTGAGGATGAAGCCGACGTGAAGCAAGGCAAGCTCTCGAGCGGCGCACCGATCGCCCGTGCCATCATCGGCAAGGAAGAAGGTGATACTGTCGTCGTCAAGACGCCAAGCGGCTCGGTCGAGTACGAGATTGTCGAAGTCAAGCACATCTGACCGGCGCCTGCGGGCGCCATCCCTTGAGGGGATCCTCTGGCAACTGGCCCAGGTTTTCTGGGTCGGTGGCCTTTGGGTGTTCCATGTTGGGCTGGTGCCTGCGCTCAAGGTCAGTGGCCTGGCACCTTTGCTGGTACAGGATATCGCCGGTCAGATTGACCGTTGGTTGATTGGCGTGGCGTTGCTCGGGCTGCTGACGCAGCTGGCAGTACTGGCGAGGGTCGATGGCCTGGCGGCCTGGTGGCGGCAATTTCGTGGCCAGATGCTGTTGCTCGGCTTTGCGGCCTGCGTGGGGTATTACACCTTGCGCTATGGCATCTCGGTCGGCGAGCGCTGGCAAATGTTCTGTTTTCTGGTTCTGGGTTTTTCCGGCATCGTGCTGGTGGCTCAACCGGTACCGGTCAGGGCGCGCCAAGCGCGCCACTGATCGGCGCCACCGTTACTTGTAGCGGTGGATGTTGGACAGCTGTTTGTTCGGCTGTGGGTTCTTGCGGTAGATCAGCGCTTTCTTGCCGATGGTCTGCACCAGCTCGGCGCGGCCGGCCTTGCACAGCTCTGCGATGGTCTCGGCGCGCTCTTCGCGATCTTCCGAGCGAATTTCGACCTTGATCAGCTCGTGGTCGACCAGTGCGCGCTCCAGTTCGGCGATCACGCCTTCATTCAAACCGTTGCCAGCAACGATCAGGACCGGTTTCAGGTCATGACCAATGGATTTGTATTGCTTCTTCTGCTCGTTATTGAGCGGCATAATCTGACCCTTTCCGTCTGATTCTGTAAAATTGACGGGTATTTTACCCGAGGGCCTGTGGCTCCGCCCAGTCAAACACGACGCATATCATCGAGGTGCCCCGTGGTACAACGTTCCAAAAGCAGCGCTAACTGGCTGCGAGAGCATTTTAACGACCCTTTTGTTAAGCAGGCGCAGAAGGATGGCTACCGCTCGCGTGCGAGCTACAAACTGCTGGAGATCCAGGAGAAAGACCGCCTGATCCGCCCAGGCATGAGCGTGATCGACCTGGGCGCGGCGCCGGGTGGCTGGTCGCAGGTGACCAGTCGTCTGATTGGTGGCCAGGGCCGTCTGATCGCTTCGGACATTCTGGAAATGGACTCGATCCCGGACGTTACCTTCATCCAGGGCGACTTCACCCAGGATGAGGTCCTGCAGCAGATCCTCGATGCGGTCGGTGATTCGCACGTAGACCTTGTGATTTCCGACATGGCCCCCAATATGAGTGGTACGCCTGAGGTGGACATGCCGCGCGCCATGTTCCTCTGTGAGTTGGCCCTGGACCTGGCAACACGTGTGCTCAAGCCCGGCGGTGATTTTCTGATCAAGATTTTCCAGGGCGAAGGCTTTGACATGTACCTAAAGGATGTGCGCACCAAGTTCGACAAGGTGCAGATGCGCAAGCCGTCCTCTTCACGGGATCGCTCGCGTGAACAGTACCTGTTGGGTAAGGGTTTCAAGGGCGCTTGAATGGCGTGCTGCGGGGTGGTCGATAGTTATTTCCAATCGGCCGCCCCGTCTGGATTGTCCGAACTTCGTGTAGTCTAGATTTCACAAAGGGTTACAGACGGTGCCTGCGGTTGCGTAGGTAATGTAGTAAGTTAGGGCGATGAATATCATGCGAGGCACGGCTGCGTCGTGCGCCGGCCTCAGAGGGTAGCGAATTGAACGACATGGCAAAGAATCTGATCCTGTGGTTGATCATCGCAGCTGTCCTGGTGACAGTGATGAACAACTTCTCCAGCCCTAACGAGCCGCAGACCCTCAACTACTCCGACTTCATCCAGCAGGTCAAGGATGGCAAGGTCGAGCGTGTGACCGTCGACGGCTACATCATTACCGGCAAGCGCGCCGACGGCGACAGCTTCAAGACCGTTCGCCCGGCCATTACCGATAACGGCCTGATCGGCGACCTGGTCGACAATAACGTGGTCGTCGAAGGCAAGCAGCCCGAGCAGCAGAGCATCTGGACTCAGCTGCTGGTGGCGAGCTTCCCGATCCTGGTGATCATTGCCGTGTTCATGTTCTTCATGCGCCAGATGCAGGGCGGTGCAGGCGGCAAGGGCGGGCCGATGAGCTTCGGCAAGAGCAAGGCGCGCCTGCTTTCCGAAGACCAGGTCAAGACCACTTTGGCTGACGTTGCAGGTTGCGACGAGGCCAAGGAAGAAGTCGGCGAGCTGGTCGAGTTCCTGCGCGACCCGGGCAAGTTCCAGCGTCTGGGTGGCCGCATCCCGCGTGGTGTGCTGATGGTCGGCCCGCCGGGTACCGGTAAGACCTTGCTGGCCAAGGCCATTGCCGGCGAAGCCAAGGTGCCTTTCTTCACCATTTCCGGTTCGGACTTCGTCGAGATGTTCGTCGGTGTGGGTGCCAGCCGTGTGCGCGACATGTTCGAGCAGGCCAAAAAGCACGCCCCATGCATTATCTTCATCGACGAGATCGACGCCGTTGGTCGCCACCGTGGCGCCGGCATGGGCGGCGGTCACGATGAGCGTGAGCAGACCCTCAACCAGTTGCTGGTCGAGATGGACGGCTTTGAAATGAACGATGGCATCATCGTCATCGCCGCCACCAACCGTCCGGACGTACTGGATCCGGCCCTGCTGCGTCCTGGCCGCTTCGACCGCCAGGTGGTGGTCGGCCTGCCAGACATCCGTGGTCGTGAGCAGATCCTCAAGGTTCACATGCGCAAGGTTCCGATCGGCGAGAACGTCAACCCGGCAGTCATTGCCCGTGGTACTCCAGGCTTCTCCGGTGCTGACCTTGCCAACCTGGTCAACGAAGCTTCGCTGTTCGCTGCGCGCTCCAACAAGCGCCTGGTCGAGATGAAAGAGTTCGAACTGGCCAAAGACAAGATCATGATGGGCGCCGAGCGCAAGACCATGGTCATGTCCGAGAAGGAAAAACAGAACACCGCCTACCACGAGGCCGGTCACGCCATCGTTGGTCGCCTGGTGCCTGAGCATGACCCGGTTTACAAGGTCTCGATCATCCCGCGCGGTCGCGCCCTGGGTGTGACCATGTTCCTGCCCGAGGAAGACCGTTACAGCCTGTCCAAGCGTGCTCTGATCAGCCAGATCTGCTCGCTGTACGGTGGCCGTATCGCCGAGGAAATGACCTTGGGCTTCGACGGTGTTACCACCGGTGCCTCGAACGACATCATGCGTGCCAGCCAGATTGCCCGGAACATGGTCACCAAGTGGGGCCTGTCCGAGAAGCTCGGCCCGCTGATGTATGCCGAAGAAGAGGGTGAGGTTTTCCTCGGCCGCAGCGCCGGCAGCCAGCACGCCAGTGTTTCTGGCGAAACGGCCAAGCTGATCGACTCGGAAGTGCGCAGCATCATCGACCAGTGCTACGCCACTGCCAAGCAGCTGCTGACCGACAACCGCGACAAGCTCGATGCCATGGCCGAAGCGCTGATGAAGTACGAGACCATCGACGCCGACCAGATCGACGACATCATGTCCGGTCGTACGCCTCGCGAACCGCGTGACTGGGATGACGACAAGACTTCGGGCACGCCTGCTGCCCAGAATGATCGCCCTGAATCGCCGATCGGCGGCCCAGCGGCTCAACACTAAGGGCATCTATGAGCTCTAAGCTGTACCCGACCCGGTTGCCTTGCGGCAACCGGGTTCTTGATTTGTCCCGTACCCATGTCATGGGTATCCTCAATATCACCCCCGATTCCTTCTCTGATGGCGGGCGCTTCAGTCAGCGCGACGAGGCCCTGCGTCATGCAGAAGCCATGGTTGCGGCGGGCGCGACGCTGATCGACATCGGCGGCGAATCGACGCGCCCCGGCGCCCGTGCGGTCTCGGTGACCGAGGAGCTCGAGCGTGTGGCGCCGATGGTCGAGGCAATCAATAGTCGCCTTGATGTGGTCATTTCGGTCGATACTTCAACGCCTGCCGTCATGCGTGAGTCGGCTCGCCTCGGTGCTGGCCTGATCAACGACGTGCGTGCGCTGGAGCGCGATGGCGCCCTCGATGCCGCTGCAGATACCGGGCTGCCGGTGTGCCTGATGCACATGCGCGGTGAGCCGGGGAACATGCAGGACGACCCGCATTACGAGGATGTGACCGCCGATGTAACGCGCTATCTTGAACAGCGGATGGCGGCTTGCGCAGCAGCGGGTATCGGTGCCGAACGCATCATCCTCGACCCGGGTTTCGGGTTCGCCAAGACACTGGCGCATAACCTGAGCCTGTTCAAGCATATGGAAGCACTTTACAGTCTCGGGCGCCCGTTGCTGGTGGGTGTTTCACGCAAGAGCATGATCGGCCTGACGCTGGATCGTCCGGTTGGTGAGCGGCTGTACGGCAGCCTGGCGCTGGCGGCCTTGGCCATGACCAAGGGTGCCAGCATTCTGCGCGTCCATGATGTGGCCGAGACCGCCGATGTGGTGCGCATGATTGCTGCGGTACAGAGCGCCGAATAAGAACAGTGGAGTCCCTATGAGCAGAAAATACTTTGGTACCGACGGCATCCGTGGCCGCGTCGGCGAATACCCGATCACCCCTGACTTTATGCTGAAGCTGGGCTGGGCGGCGGGCATGGCCTTCCGCAAGCAGGGTAACTGCCGCGTGTTGGTGGGCAAGGACACGCGCATTTCCGGTTACATGTTCGAGTCCGCGCTCGAGGCGGGCCTTTCTGCTGCAGGTGCTGACGTCTTGCTGCTCGGGCCGATGCCTACCCCGGCCATCGCCTACCTGACCCGTACCTTCCATGCTGAAGCGGGTATCGTCATCAGCGCTTCGCACAACCCGCACGATGACAACGGTATCAAGTTCTTCTCAGGCCAGGGCACCAAGCTGCCCGACGAAATCGAGCTGATGATCGAGGAGCTTCTTGACCAGCCGATGACGGTGGTCGGCTCGAGCAAGCTGGGCAAGGTCTCGCGCATCAACGATGCCGCTGGCCGCTACATCGAGTTTTGCAAGAGCAGTGTGCCGTCCAGCACCGGCTTCGAAGGGCTCAAGCTGGTGGTCGACTGCGCTCATGGCGCCACCTACAAAGTCGCGCCGAGCGTGTTCCGTGAGCTGGGTGCCGAAGTGACGGTGCTGCATGCACAGCCTGACGGCCTGAACATCAACGAAAGCTGCGGCTCGACCCACATCGAGTCGCTGCAGGCGGCAGTGCTAGTCGGTCACGCCGACTTGGGCATTGCCTTCGACGGTGATGGTGACCGGGTGTTGATGGTCGATCATACCGGCGCGATCGTCGATGGCGACGAGCTGTTGTTCATCATCGCCCGGGACCTGCACGAGCGGGGCAAGCTGCAGGGCGGGGTGGTCGGTACGCTGATGAGTAACCTGGGCCTGGAGCTTGCACTCAAGGACCTGGACATTCCTTTCGTGCGGGCCAAGGTTGGCGACCGCTACGTCATGGCCGAGCTGCTGGAGCGCGGCTGGCTGGTGGGGGGTGAAAACTCCGGGCATGTCGTGTGCTGCAACCACACCACCACCGGTGATGCGATCATTGCCGCACTGCAGGTACTGCTGGCGCTCAAGCGCCGCGGCGAGACCCTGGCGCAGGCTCGCCAGGCCTTGCGCAAGTGCCCGCAGGTGTTGATCAATGTTCGCTTCGGGGCCAGCAAGGTCGACCCCTTGGAGCATCCGGCTGTCAAGGAGGCCAGTGCCAAGGTTACCGAGGACATGGCAGGGCGTGGGCGTGTGCTGTTGCGCAAGTCGGGCACCGAGCCGTTGGTGCGGGTGATGGTTGAAGGTGACGATGAAAGCCAGGTGCGCACGCATGCCGAAGCCCTGGCCAAACTGGTCGCTGAAGTTTGTGTCTGAATTGGGCTTGCCAGCGCAGATCTGGTTGGGTAAGATCTGCGCCCACTTTGACCGACGAGGTAAAGCATGCGTCGCCCCATGGTAGCTGGTAACTGGAAGATGCACGGTACCCGCGCCAGCGTCGCTGAGCTGACTCAGGGCTTGGGCAATATGCTCATTCCCGAAGGTATCGAAGTCGCGGTTTTTCCTCCCGCCCTGTTCATCAATGAAGTCATTGATGGCCTCAAAGGCAAAGGAATCATCGTTGGAGCACAGAATTCTGCAGTACAGCCCGAACAGGGTGCGCTGACTGGTGAAGTTGCACCGAGTCAGTTGGCTGAAGTGGGTTGCAAGTTGGTGTTGATTGGTCACTCCGAACGTCGCCAGGTTATCGGTGAAAGTGAAGAAGTGCTTAATCGCAAGTTTGCAGCTGCTCAGAAAAGTGGTTTGACGCCGGTGCTCTGCATAGGGGAAACTCTACAAGAGCGCGAAGCAGGCAAGACGCTTGAAGTTGTAGGGCGTCAACTAAGCAGTGTTATCGACGCGTTCGGTATTGCCGCTTTTGCCAATGCAGTAATTGCCTATGAGCCTGTATGGGCCATCGGTACAGGTTTGACGGCCTCGCCGCAGCAAGCTCAGGATGTGCATGCAGCCATCCGTAAGCAGTTGGCAGCGAAGGACGCCGAAGTTGCGCAGAATGTGCAGCTTCTCTACGGCGGTAGCGTGAAGGCGGCCAATGCGGCCGAACTGTTCGGCATGCCGGATATTGATGGGGGGCTCATTGGTGGAGCATCCCTGAACGCAGACGAATTCGGTGCAATTTGTCGCGCCGCAGGAAACTGAACAAATGCTGGAAACAGTCATCGTTGTTTTTCATCTGTTGGCAGCGCTGTCGCTTGTAGTGCTGGTGCTGTTGCAACAGGGTAAGGGTGCGGAAGCAGGTGCATCTTTCGGCGCAGGTGCTTCAAATACTGTGTTCGGAAGCCAAGGTTCTGCTACCTTCCTGAGTAAATTCACTGCTATACTTGCTGCCACTTTCTTTTTGACAGCACTTGGGTTAGGATACTTCGCCAAGCAACAAGCTCACCAGCTTGGTCAGGCGGGACTTCCGGATCCAGCGGTGTTGGAAGTAAAGCAGCCAAAGCCGGCAGTAAATGATGATGTACCGGTGCTCCAGGAGCAGAAGAGCGAAACCACCCCAGCGGGTGACGTACCTCCTCCAGCCGAAGAGCAGAAGTAACGGGTTTCAAGAAGTAATATTGCCGAGGTGGTGGAATTGGTAGACACGCAACCTTGAGGTGGTTGTGCCCATAGGGTGTAGGGGTTCGAGTCCCCTTCTCGGTACCAATTAAAGCTTGAGAGCCCGCTTTAGCGGGCTTTCTTGCAGGTGGAGGTTAGATTGACCCAGCGACGGGTTCAGTCTTATACTTTCGCCCCAGCTTTGTCGCGGGGTGGAGCAGCTTGGTAGCTCGTCGGGCTCATAACCCGAAGGTCGTTGGTTCAAATCCAGCCCCCGCAACCAGCTTCAGCGGAGCCCCTTTTCAGGGGCTTTTTGCTAGCCGAACAGTTTACGGCGTCGTTGTCCAACGGCGCTTTCAGGGATGGGCGCTTCGCCCATTTTTTATTTGCACAGCATGCACGAGGGGGTTCAGGTGTCGAGCAAGCTAGAACAGTTGCAGGCCTTGTTGGCCCCGGTGGTCGAGGGTCTGGGCTATCAATGCTGGGGGATCGAGTACGTTTCCCAGGGTAAGCATTCGGTATTGCGCATCTATATCGACAAGGAAGGCGGCATTCTGGTGGAGGACTGTGAAGCGGTCAGCCGTCAGGCCAGCGCCATTCTTGATGTGGAAGATCCGATCAGCAGTGAATATACCCTTGAGGTGTCCTCTCCAGGCATGGATCGCCCGCTGTTCACGCTGGAACAGTTTGCCTCGCATGCCGGCGAACAAGTGAAGATCAAGCTGCGTACGCCCTTCGAGGGTCGTCGTAACTTCCAGGGCCTTCTCCGCGGTGTGGAGGAGCAGGATGTGGTGGTCCAGGTGGACAGTCATGAGTTCCTGTTGCCGATCGACTCGATCGACAAGGCCAATATTATTCCCAGTTTTGACTGAGACGTGCCGGGCCCGGCGGACTATCCGGGCCCAATGGCTTGCGCAAGGCGAGGCGTACGATGAGCAAAGAAGTACTGCTGGTTGTTGAATCGGTATCCAACGAAAAAGGTGTACCGCCCGGCGTCATTTTCGAAGCGCTGGAAGTGGCCTTGGCTACTGCAACCAAAAAACGTTTTGAAGACGAAGTCGACCTGCGTGTGGAAATCAACCGCCACACCGGTAGCTACGAGACCTTCCGTCGCTGGACCGTGGTCGACGAAGCCGATCTGGACGATCCGGCAATCGAGACCTGGCTGGCCAAGATCCACGAGACTCACCCTGAAGCCAAGGTGGGTGACGTGATCGAGGAGAAGATCGAGTCCATCGAATTCGGTCGTATCGCCGCCCAGACCGCCAAGCAGGTCATCGTGCAGAAGGTCCGTGAGGCCGAGCGCGCCCAGGTGGTCGATGCCTACCGCGAACGCGTTGGCGAGATCATCTCCGGTACTGTCAAGAAGGTTACCCGCGACAACGTCATCGTCGACCTGGGCAACAACGCCGAGGCGCTGCTGGCTCGCGAAGACATCATTCCACGTGAGACCTTCCGGGTTGGCGTGCGCTTGCGTGCGCTGCTCAAGGAAATCCGCACCGAGAACCGCGGTCCGCAGCTGATCCTGTCGCGCACCGCGCCACAGATGCTGATCGAACTGTTCCGCATCGAAGTGCCGGAAATCGCAGAAGGCCTCATTGAAGTCATGGCCGCTTCCCGTGATCCGGGATCGCGTGCCAAGATCGCCGTCCGCTCCAAGGACAAGCGCATCGACCCGCAGGGTGCCTGTATCGGCATGCGCGGTTCGCGCGTCCAGGCCGTATCCGGCGAGCTGGGTGGCGAGCGTGTGGATATCGTCCTGTGGGACGAGAACCCGGCGCAATTTGTCATCAACGCCATGTCGCCGGCTGAAGTCGCGGCGATCATCGTTGACGAAGATGCCCATGCCATGGACATCGCCGTTGCCGAGGACAACCTGGCCCAGGCCATTGGCCGTGGTGGTCAGAACGTTCGCCTGGCCAGTCAGTTGACCGGCTGGACCCTGAACGTGATGACCGAGAAGGACATCCAGGCCAAGCAGCAGGCGGAAACCGGTGACATCCTGCGCAACTTCATCGAGGAACTGGAAGTCGACGAGGAGCTGGCCCAAGTGCTGGTCGACGAAGGCTTTACCAGCCTTGAAGAAATTGCCTACGTACCGTTGGAAGAAATGCTCAACATCGATGGCTTTGACGAGGATATCGTCAATGAGCTCCGCGCTCGAGCCAAGGACCGTTTGTTGACCAAGGCCATCGCTACCGAAGAAAAACTGGCAGACGCCCATCCGGCCGAAGACCTGCTCTCCCTTGAGGGCATGGACAAGGACCTGGCGGCGGAACTGGCGGTGCGCGGCGTGGTTAACCGCGAAGACCTGGCCGAGCAGTCGATTGACGACCTGCTCGACATCGACGGCATCGACCAAGAGCGTGCCGGCAAGTTGATCATGGCCGCCCGAGCCCACTGGTTCGAGTAATTAGGCGCGGCCTGAGGAGAGAAGTGCATGACGCAAGTCACGGTGAAAGAACTGGCCCAAGAGGTCGAGGCACCGGTAGAGCGCCTGCTGCAGCAGATGCGTGAGGCAGGTCTGCCGCACACCGACGCCGGTCAGGTAGTGACCGACAATGAGAAGCAGACTCTGCTGACCCATTTGAAGAGCAGCCACAAGAGCAAGGCGGAAGAGCCGCGCAAGATTACCTTGCAGCGCAAGACCACCAGCACCCTGCGTGTCGCCGGTAGCAAAAGCATCAGCGTAGAAGTACGCAAGAAGAAAGTATTCGTTCAGCGCAGCCCTGAAGAGATTCAGGCTGAGCAGAAACGTGAGCAGGACGAGCGCCGTGCGGCTGAAAATGCCGCGCGTGACAAGGTCGACGCCGACGTTCGCCAGCGTAACGAAGAGCAGGCTCGTCGCCACGCGACCGCTACTGCTGCCGCTGCGCCGGCTGCCAAGGCCGAGCCGGCACCGGCTGCTGCTGCTCCGGCACCAGCACCGGCGGTCGCTAACGCCCCGGCTTCCGAAGACGCTGCAGCCCGTGCTGCCGAGCGCAAGAAGGACGAGACCCGTCGCAACGAAAGCCGTACTCGCGATGACGACCGTCGCCGTGGCGAGGCGCCACGTGTGTCGATCAAGGTCAAGGTGAAGGAGAAAGAAAAGGCTCCGACCCCTCGTGCCGCTCCGCGCACCACCGACGAAGAGAGCGATGGCGCTCGCCGTGGTCGTGGTGGCAAGGGCAAGCTGAAGAAGCGTAACCAGCATGGCTTCCAGAACCCGACCGGTCCGGTCATCCGTGACGTGACCATCGGCGAGACCATCACCGTCTCGGAACTTGCGCAGCAGATGTCGGTCAAGGCCGCTGAAGTCGTCAAGTTCATGTTCAAGATGGGCACTCCGGTCACCATCAACCAGGTGCTCGACCAGGAAACCGCTCAGCTGATCGCAGAAGAGCTGGGCCACAAGGTCACCCTGGTCAGCGATACCGCCCTGGAAGATTCCCTGGCCGAATCGCTGAAGTTCGAAGGCCAGGCCGAGTCGCGTGCACCGGTCGTTACCGTCATGGGTCACGTTGACCATGGCAAGACCTCGCTGCTCGACTATATCCGTCGTGCCAAGGTTGCCGCTGGCGAAGCCGGTGGTATCACCCAGCACATCGGTGCCTACCACGTGGAAACCGACCGCGGCATGGTCACCTTCCTCGATACCCCAGGCCACGCTGCGTTCACTCAGATGCGTGCCCGTGGTGCCAAGGCGACCGACATCGTCATCCTGGTGGTGGCGGCGGACGATGGCGTGATGCCACAGACCCGTGAAGCCGTTCAGCATGCCAAGGCAGCTGGCGTCCCTCTGGTGGTTGCGGTGAACAAGATCGACAAGCCTGGTGCTGACCTCGATCGCATCCGTAACGAGCTGTCCGTCGAAGGCGTGACCTCCGAGGAATGGGGTGGTGACACGCCGTTCGTCAAGGTTTCGGCGAAGATGGGTACGGGCGTCGACGAACTGCTTGAAGCCGTATTGCTGCAGGCCGAAGTCCTCGAGTTGACGGCCACTCCGACCGCGCCTGGTCGTGGTGTGGTTGTCGAATCGCGCCTGGACAAGGGCCGCGGCCCGGTGGCGACCATCCTGGTTCAGGACGGTACCCTGCGTCAGGGCGACATGGTCCTGTGCGGCTCCAACTATGGCCGCGTGCGTGCCATGCTGGACGAGAACGGCAAGCCTGTTAAGGAAGCCGGCCCGTCGATCCCGGTCGAAATCCTCGGCCTGGATGGCACTCCGGAAGCCGGTGACGAGCTGTCCGTGGTTGCCGACGAGAAGAAGGCCCGCGAGGTTGCACTGTTCCGTCAGGGCAAATACCGCGAGGTCAAGCTGGCCCGTGCTCACGCCGGCAAGCTGGAAAACATCTTCGAGACCATGGGTCAGGAAGAGAAGAAGACCCTCAACATCGTCCTCAAGACCGACGTGCGCGGTTCCCTGGAAGCACTTCAGGGTTCGCTCGGCGGCCTGGGCAACGACGAAGTTCAGGTTCGCGTGATCGGTGGCGGCGTCGGTGGTATCACCGAGAGCGATGCCAACCTGGCGCTGGCGTCCAATGCGGTGCTGTTCGGCTTCAACGTGCGTGCCGATGCCGGTGCGCGCAAGATCGTCGAGCAGGAAGGTCTGGATATGCGTTACTACAACGTGATCTACGACATCATCGAAGACGTCAAGAAGGCCCTGACCGGCATGCTCGGCAGCGATGTTCGCGAGAACATCCTGGGTGTGGCCGAAGTGCGTGACGTGTTCCGTTCGCCGAAGTTCGGCGCCATCGCTGGCTGTATGGTCATCGAGGGTACCGTGTACCGCAACCGTCCGATCCGCGTACTGCGCGACGACGTGGTCATCTTCGAAGGCGAGCTGGAATCGCTGCGTCGTTTCAAGGACGACGCTGCAGAAGTGCGTTCGGGCATGGAGTGCGGTATTGGCGTCAAGAGCTACAACGACGTCAAGGTCGGCGACAAGATCGAAGTCTTCGAGAAAGTCCAGGTTGCTCGTACCCTTTAAGGGCGAGCAGGGTGTCGGCCCCCGCCCCAGGGCGGTGGGCAGCCCCTCAGTAGGTAGCGCCCGGTCAGGCTTCAGCCTGACCGGGCGTTTGCCGCTTTAAGTTACAGGTAGCAAGAATGGCCAAAGAATACAGCCGTACCCAACGTATCGGTGATCAGATGCAGCGCGAGCTGGCAGAACTGATCCGCCGTGAAGTCAAGGACCCACGCGTCGGCCTGGTGACCATCACCGCCGTCGACGTCAGTCGTGACCTGGGCCATGCCAAGGTCTTCATCACCGTCATGGGTGAAGAAACGCCGGACGCAGTGCAGCAATCGCTCAAGGCGCTGAACAGCGCTGCCAGCTTCCTGCGCCTGCACCTGGGCCGCTCGATGCAGCTGCGCAGCGTGCCGCAGTTGCACTTCCATTTCGATGAGAGCGTCAGCCGTGGTGTCCACCTGTCGGCGCTGATCGAGCGTGCAGTGGCCGAAGACCGCCTGCACAAGGATACCGACGAGCAGGACACCAAGGAGTAACCGGTGGCCCAGGTCAAACGTATCCGCCGCAACGTCAGCGGCATCATCCTGCTCGACAAGCCACTGGGGTTCACCTCCAACGCCGCACTGCAGAAAGTGCGCTGGTTGCTCAACGCGGAAAAGGCCGGCCACACCGGCAGCCTCGACCCGTTGGCCACCGGCGTGCTGCCGCTGTGCTTCGGCGAAGCGACCAAGTTTTCGCAGTACCTGCTCGATTCCGACAAGGGCTACGAAACCGTCATGCAGCTGGGGCAGACTACCAATACTGCCGATGCTGAAGGCGAGGTCCTGCAAACCCGTGAAGTGACCGTTGGTCGTGCCGACATCGAGGCGCTACTGCCACGTTTTCGCGGCCCGATCAGCCAGATACCGCCGATGTACTCGGCGCTCAAGCGTGACGGTCAGCCGCTTTACAAGCTGGCACGTGCAGGAGAGGTAGTGGAGCGCGAGGCGCGTTCTGTTACTATTAACCGCTTGGAGTTGCTCGAGTGCGAAGGCACCCGTGCACGGCTGAGCGTAGGATGCAGCAAAGGCACCTATATCCGCACCCTGGTGGAGGATATCGGCGAGGCCCTCGGCTGTGGCGCCTATGTTGCCGAGCTGCGCAGGACCCACGCCGGGCCCTTCGAGCTGGCCCAGACCGTGACCCTCGAGGAACTCGAACAGGCCCACGCCGAAGGCGGCAACGAAGCGCTCGATCGCTTCCTCATGCCTTCGGACAGTGGCCTGCAGGACTGGCCGCTGATCGGCTTGTCCGAACACAGCGCGTTCTACTGGCTGCATGGCCAGGCGGTACGTGCTCCGGACGCGCCGCAATTTGGCATGGTCCGGGTACAGGATCACAATGGTCGTTTCATCGGTATCGGTGAAGTGAGCGAAGACGGGCGTATTGCGCCGCGTCGACTGATTCGGTCGGAATGATCGAAACCGCAGGCTTCGGCTCATGCTGTGGCCTGCGGATACAAGGGTGGCTGTCAGTAGGCACGGTCACACCTTTTTTATTAATACAGGGATTTGTCCCTGGCCTATTGGACCCGCTTGCGGGTTCCGTTATCAGGAGAAGCCACATGGCCCTCAGCGTTGAAGAAAAAGCTCAAATCGTTACCGACTTCCAGCAAGCTGCTGGTGACACTGGTAGCCCTGAAGTTCAGGTCGCTCTGCTGACCGCGAACATCAACAAGCTGCAAGGCCACTTCAAGGCCAACGGTAAAGACCACCACTCGCGTCGTGGCCTGATCCGCATGGTTAACCAGCGTCGTAAGCTGCTGGACTACCTGAAGGGCAAAGACACCACTCGTTACAGCGCCCTGATCGGTCGCCTGGGCCTGCGTCGCTAATAGCGGCCTGGTCAGTGGTGTGCATGGCGTGTCGCATGCTTCGCCAGCGCTGCTTGGCAGCGTTTGCGTCGGACACGCCACGCGTATCTTCGAGGTTGGCAGCCTGGCAACGCCGAGCGGTTTTTTCCGCTCGGCGCCAGGCTCCCAGCCTCGTGTTGTATCTGGACGGTCAATGGGGCCGATTCCCCGTTCTGCCCAAGAATTCGCAAGAAACCAGTTCCCCCAGAGCCACTGAAAAAAGGTAGGAAACCGTGAACCCGGTAATCAAGAAATTCCAGTTCGGTCAATCGACCGTTACTCTCGAAACGGGCCGCATTGCCCGTCAGGCAACCGGCGCCGTGCTGGTTACCGTCGACAACGATGTCACCGTGCTGGTGACCGTGGTCGGTGCCAAGCAGGCCGATCCAGGCAAGGGCTTCTTCCCTCTGTCGGTCCACTACCAGGAAAAGACCTACGCCGCCGGCAAGATCCCGGGTGGCTTCTTCAAGCGCGAAGGCCGTCCTTCCGAGAAAGAGACGCTGACCTCGCGCCTGATCGACCGTCCGATCCGCCCGCTGTTCCCTGAAGGCTTCATGAACGAAGTCCAGGTCGTCTGCACCGTGGTATCGACCAGCAAGAAGACCGATCCGGACATCGCTGCGATGATCGGTACCTCGGCTGCGCTGGCCATCTCCGGCATCCCGTTCGAAGGCCCGATCGGCGCTGCCCGTGTTGCCTTCCACGAAAGCACCGGCTACCTGCTGAACCCGACTTACGAGCAACTGGCTGCCTCGAGCCTGGACATGGTCGTTGCCGGTACTTCCGACGCCGTGCTGATGGTTGAGTCGGAAGCCCAAGAGCTGACCGAAGACCAGATGCTGGGCGCTGTACTGTTCGCTCACGACGAATTCCAGGCCGTTATCCAGGCTGTCAAAGAGCTGGCTGCCGAAGCTGCCAAGCCGACCTGGGACTGGAAACCTGCCGTTGCCAACACCGAGCTGTTCAACGCCATTCGCGCTGAATTCGGCGAAGCCGTTTCGCAGGGCTACACCATCACCGTCAAGGCCGACCGCTACGCGCGCCTGGGCGAGCTGCGCGACCAGGCGATCGCCAAGTTCTCCGGTGAAGAAGGCCAGCCATCGGCCAGCGAAGTAAAAGAAATCTTCGGTGAGATCGAATACCGCACCGTTCGCGAAAACATCGTCAACGGCAAGCCGCGTATCGATGGTCGTGACACCAAGACCGTTCGCCCGCTGAACATCGAAGTCGGCGTTCTGCCGAAGACGCACGGTTCGGCACTGTTCACCCGTGGTGAAACCCAGGCCCTGGTCGTCGCGACCCTGGGTACTGCCCGTGACGCCCAGCTGCTGGACACCCTCGAAGGCGAGAAGAAAGACCCCTTCATGCTGCACTACAACTTCCCGCCGTTCTCGGTGGGCGAGTGTGGTCGCATGGGCGGTGCTGGCCGTCGTGAAATCGGTCACGGCCGCCTGGCCCGCCGTTCGGTACAGGCCATGCTGCCTGCCGCTGACGTGTTCCCGTACACCATCCGTGTTGTGTCGGAAATCACCGAGTCCAACGGTTCCAGCTCCATGGCGTCGGTCTGCGGTGCTTCCCTGGCACTGATGGATGCCGGTGTACCGATGAAGGCACCGGTGGCAGGTATCGCCATGGGCCTGGTCAAGGAAGGCGAGAAGTTCGCAGTCCTGACCGACATCCTGGGTGACGAAGACCACCTGGGCGACATGGACTTCAAGGTTGCCGGTACTGCCAAAGGCGTTACCGCACTGCAGATGGACATCAAGATCAACGGCATCACCGAAGAGATCATGGAAATCGCCCTGGGCCAGGCCCTGGAAGCGCGCCTGAACATCCTCGGCCAGATGAACCAGATCATTGGCCAGTCGCGTACCGAGCTGTCGGCCAACGCCCCGACCATGATCGCGATGAAGATCGACACCGACAAGATCCGTGACGTCATCGGTAAAGGCGGCGCCACCATCCGTGCCATCTGCGAAGAGACCAAAGCTTCGATCGATATCGAAGACGATGGCTCGATCAAGATCTTCGGCGAAACCAAAGAAGCTGCAGAAGCCGCGCGTCAGCGCGTTCTGGGCATCACCGCTGAAGCCGAGATCGGCAAGATCTACGTGGGCAAGGTCGAGCGTATCGTCGACTTCGGCGCCTTCGTCAACATCCTGCCTGGCAAGGACGGCCTGGTACACATCTCCATGCTCAGCGATGCACGCGTAGAGAAAGTGACCGATATTCTGAAAGAAGGTCAGGAAGTCGAAGTGCTGGTACTGGACGTGGACAACCGCGGCCGTATCAAGCTGTCGATCAAAGACGTTGCCGCGGCCAAGGCCTCGGGCGTCTAAGCGACCTGCAACGTTGTACAAAAAGGGCCCTTAGCGGGCCCTTTTTTATTGTCTGCACGGAACCTTTTGCACACTTGCATCTTGCACGCAGATTTACCTCGCAGGTTGCAATTTGCACGATTGGCGACTTGTTCTGATTTTGTTAAGTTATTGATATGAAAGGAAAAATTTAAATATTAAAACCTGGCACAGCCCGTGCAACTACCTTCATACCTGCCGCCAGGACATACGGCGCAGACCTTTCGAAAAACAGGAGTGACTCACATGAAGAAGTTCGCCATTGCTGCCGCTACTGCTACCGCCCTGACCCTGACCATGGCTAATGGTGCGTTTGCCGCCGAGCCTGTCCAGGCTCCAGTCATGCTGGCTGCCAACGACACTGTGGACAACATGCAACAGGAAGGCTCCGACACTTGGATCACCACCAAAGTCAAAGCTGACCTGATGACTGAAAAAGGCGTTCCAGGCAGTGACATCAAAGTCGAAACCAGCCAAGGCGTCGTGTCGCTGTCTTCTGACGTGAAGGTCACCGATTCTCAGAAAGAAGAAGCGGTCCGCATTGCCAAGAACATCAAGGGCGTCAAGAGCGTCATGTCTGATGGTCTGAAGTCCGAATAAGGAATGTCCCGTCGGCCAAAGGATCTGGCCACCTTTCAAAACAGCCCCGGCCTTGGCCGGGGCTTTTCGTTACCGCTCAATTCACTGGGTTACGCGCGATAACGTCGCTTTCGAAATACTCCTGCTCGGCGATCAGAGGCTCTACAAGGGGGCGGCTGTCACGAAAGTGCGCAGTGCGGGTATGCGCTTCATATGCCTCGTCGTCGCGGTAGATTTCGTACAGGTAGATCACCTCCGGATCGACCCGGTCCTGTGACACATCGAACACCAGGCACCCGGGTTCCGTGGCCACGGAGGCGGCAGCGTTTACCTTGATGGCCGTGAGAAAGCGTTCGGCGCAACCGGGCTTGACGCGCGTCTTGATGAACAAGCTATACACATGAGGCTCCTTTTGTTTTAAATTCTATTATGAATTGTATACAAAAATGGAGTCGCGCTAATGTCTGAATTACCTGCCCGCCCCGGTCGTCTCAATGGCCTGCGCCATATCGCCCTGCTGGTGCCCAACCTTGAAGAGTGCGAGCGTTTCTATGTCGATGTGCTGGGCATGGAGGTGTTGAATCGAGCCAACGAGGATCTGGTCTACTTGACGTGTGGTAACGACAACCTCTCGCTGGGGCGGGGGGCAGGGGCTGCCAATGGCCTGCAGACGCTGGATCACTACGGCTTCATCGTCGACAGCGTGGAGGAATTGGAGGCCTGGTATCAGTACTTCAAGGCTCGTGGGGTGACCTTGCTGGACCGGCCTTTCAATCATGGGGATGGCGCGCGCAGCTTCCACTTGCTGGACCCGGCAGGCAACAAGGTGCAGCCGCTGTACCACCCGGCGGTATCCGGGCAGCGGCTTTCGTAGGAGCGGCCTTGTGTCGCGAAAGGGCTGCGCAGCAGTCCCAGGATAGCTGTGGCGCCGCTGATATCCTGGGGCCGCTTTGCGGCCCTTTCGCGACGCAAGGCCGCTCTTACAGGGCGCGTCAGGGCAGACATTGTTTACTCGGCATCCAGATGCATCGGTGTAATCACCCGGCCATCTTTTTCAGCCTGTCCAAGGCTTGTATCAATGAAATACACCCGGTCATCCTCAAGCTTGCCCTTGTCGACCAGGTAGTCCTTGATACTGCTGGCCCGCTCCTGGCCCAGGGTGCGCAGCAATGCGGCGCTTTCGGCCCATGACTTGATCACCGCCTCGCGCAGCCTGGCGGTGCGCTCCTCGCGGCTCAGCTGTTCCCAGTCGGCCGGCGGTTGCTGTTTCAGACGGGTACGGTAGATGCCTTCGAGCATGGCCGGTTTGTCGCTGTCGTCGACCACCAGCATGGAGGCGTTGGCCGGCACCTTGTCGCCACGGCGTTGCAGGATCTTGTACCAGGTGGCCTGATACTCCCGCTCCAGGCGCTGCTGAGCGAGCAGTGGGCCATCACTGCTCTGGGCACTGGTGCCTTCGATTTCCAGGCGCAGTTCGGGGCGCTCCTTGAGGGCCGAGGCGAGTTTGTCCAGGGCGGATTGCGCATCGCCACTGAGCTCGCTGGAACCTGGGGCGAACGATACATTGCCGAGGTCTTGCGAGCCGCCGCCAGCAATCAGCCCGCCGATGAATTTGAAAGGCGCCTGAGCCGCACGCAGCACCAGGTTGCGCAATGTCTGCCAGACGATAGGCATGACGCTGAATTGCGGGTTGTTGAGGTCGCCGGTCACCGGCAGCTCGATCGAAATCTTGCCTTCGGTGTCTTTGAGCAGCGCGACCGCCAAGCGAATGGGCAGGTCGACCGCATCCGGGCTATCGACCTTCTCACCCAACTGCAATTGCTCGACCACCAGCTTGTTCTCGGCCTTCAATTGGCCATTGGTGATCAGGTAGTGCAGGTCGAGGTTCAGGCGGCCCTTGCGGATACGGAAGCCGGCGAACTTGCCAGAGTAGGGCGTCAGCGTGGTCAGCTCGACACGTTTGAAGCTGGTGGCGATATCCAGGCTTGCCATCGGGTTGAACGGGTTCAGCGCGCCTTTGATGGTAACCGGTGCATAACGGTCGACCTTGCCCTTGATGTCGACCTTGGCCGGCGCCGGCTTGCGGTTGTCGATGGTGCCGATCTGGCCGTTGAGCTGCTGCACCGCCGTGGCGAAGTTAGGTGTCAGAGTGAGGTCGGCAAAGTTGGCTGAACCATCGTTGATGCTGATCTGCCCGATGCGGATGCCCAGCGGCTTGCTGCTTTGGGTGCTGGCCGGCTTGGCTTGGCTTGGCGCGGGGGCATTGGCAGGCTGCGGGATCAGCAGGTCATCGACATTGGTGGTGCGGTCTTCGTTGATGATGAAGCGGGCATAGGGCTGCAGCAGGGTAACCTTGTCGATCGACAGGGCATCACCGTGCACATAGGCCAGGCCGTCCACATTCACCTGTTGCCATTTGACGAAGTCGCGGTTCTTGATGGTGTCCAGGGTGTGCAGCTGGTTGACCTGCGCCTTGCCGGCCACGGTGAAGGCCAGTGGTTCGGTGCCTTTGAGGTCGACCTTGAGGTCGCTGGCAAGCATGCCGCTACGCAGCTCCAGGCGGATGAACGGGCTGATGTAGGCCTGCGCAATACGCAGGTCGATGTCGCGTGTGCTGACATCGAGCCTGGCGCTGACCGGCGCCAGGTTGACCTCGCCACTGGCCTGCAACTTGCCCTGCTTGCCAATGCCGGTGTCGAGCTTGAGGGTGAAGGGCGACTGGTTGAGGCTGTCGAAGCCCTGAAGGTCGACGTTCAGAGGCCCAACGTCCAGCGCAACTGGCTCTTTCTGGCTACGGTCGGCCAGGTGCACCTGATAATTGCGCAGTTGAACGTCCTTGAGTAGCACTTGCCATGGCTTGCCCGGTTCCTTGGCTGCCTTGTCGTCGGGAGCCGGTTCGGCGGCGGCCGGCTCTGCCTTTTCCGTTGGCGTGGGCTTGGCCGGCTGGCTGGCGAAGAGTTTCTGCCAGTCGAGCTGGCCGTCCTGCTCCAGGGCGGCCCAGGTTTCCAGTTTTTCACTGCGGATCTTGCCCACGGTAACCCGCTGTTTGGCCAGGTCGATGCTGGTTTCGCTGACATCGAGGCTCGCCAGGCGTACCAGTGGGCGACCATCTGGCGCCTTGATGGCGAATGGCGCGACACGTACCGAGGTGTTGTCCAGCAGCAGCTCGGTTTCCTTGGACAGGTTGAGCGTGTAGTGCGTGTCGAGGTTGACCACGCCGTCCTCCAGCACCAGCGGCACGGCATCGCGAACGTAGGGCCAGAACAGCTTCATCTTGCCGTCGGTGATTTTCAGAGTGCCCTTTGAAGCTATAGGCGCAAGGCTCAAGGTGCCGTTCCAGTCGATGCGCCCACCGTTAGGGCCCAATGCCACCAACGTCATGTCAGCGTTGTCGTCCGGCAAGGTGCTGAGGTTTTTCAGCTCCAGGTTCATGTCGTCGTAGATGAATTCGATCGGCTCGCTTGGGCGCGCATCGGCAAAATGCAGGTAGCCAGCGCTGAGCTTGATGCTGCCGATGCGCAAGGGGAACGGATCGGATGCAGGCTCTTCAGCTTTGGGTTCGCTGGCTGGCAGCTTGAACAGCTGGGTGAGGTTGAGCGTGCCGTCCTTGGCGAACAGCACTTCGTTGCGGGGTTTGTCGAGTTCGATCGCCTGCAGGTGCAGGGCGCCGCTCCACAGGCTGTCGAGCGCAAGGTTCGCATACAGCCGCTCAAACCCTACCTGTTCTTTGCCCGGTTCGCCGATCTGCAGGCCCCACAGCGTCAGCTCGAGGCTGAACGGGTTGAGCTCGATACGCTGAAGGTGCGCCGGCAGTGTGGCGTATTGGGCCAGCTGCTGGTTGGCGATGCGCAGGGCAACGCCAGGAACGATGAGGAAGCCAAGCAGGCTGTAGAGGGCCACGAGAGCCAACAGGGCGCCGAGGGCGCGAGTCAATCCTTTGTACATGTGTCGCTTCGTCTGTCCAGGCAGGAGAGCTTGGAGTATGGCAGGTTAAATCGGTTCCGCTGGGGGCGCGGCATTTGCGCTCACTCGATCCCCATGCGCCTTTTGGCGCGATGCGCCGAACCGTCACGCATGGCCCAACGCAGTACCGGGGCGGTGCGGCTTAGCCCCAAACGGATCATGCGCTGCTGCAGCGGGCCCTGATGCAGGCCGAGCATGGCCTGGGCCCAGGCCGGCAACAGGTCGATACCCGCTTGCAGCATCAACCTGCCAACCGGCTGGGCAAGACGGCTCGGTGCAGGGGCCTGAAGCAGGATTTCGATCACTTCCAGGCTGCGCGCGTCGCAGTGCAATTGAGGACGCATACGCTGCAGGTACTCGTCGACCTGCTGGCATGAACGGGGCACATCGCGGGCGCCGAGGCGTTCGGCGATCAGGGCGATTTCGTCGTAATAGGCATCCTGCTCGGTGCGTGACAGCTGCGGGTCACGATAGCGCAGGTGGGCCGCGAGGAAGCTGCTGACTTCGGCCACATGTACCCAGGTCAGCAGATCGGGGTCGCTGGCAGCGTATGGACGGCCATCGGGCGCAGTCCCGGTCACTTGCAGGTGAATGGTGCGCACCTTGTCGATCAGCCACTCGGCGTCACGGGTCGAGCCGAATGTCGTGCCCGAAATGAATTGGCTGGTGCGACGCAAGCGGCCGAGCAGGTCTTGGCGAAAGTTGGAGTGGTCCCACACGCCCGCCAGTGCCAGCGGGTGCAGCAGTTGCAGCATCAGGGCGCTGATACCGCCAACCAGCATGCTGGGGAAATCGCCATGCACCCGCCAGCTCATGCTGTGCGGGCCGAACAGGCCGGGGTCACCTTTGGGGGATTCCAGGTCGAGCTGGCCGAGGGCCAGCCCGGTGAGGCTCATGACCTGGGTTTCGATACGGCGGCGTAGGGCTTCCATGGTGACCTGTCGTTCAGGGCGGCCATGAACAGGTGCCGCCGGCTATTGGTTGAGGCGTTTGTCGATCAACCCCTGCACCACGCTTGGGTCAGCCAGGGTCGAGGTGTCGCCCAGGGTGTCGAGTTCGTTGCAGGCGATCTTGCGCAGTATACGCCGCATGATCTTGCCCGAGCGGGTCTTGGGCAAGGCCGGCGCCCACTGGATCAGCTCGGGTTTGGCGAAGCTGCCGATTTCCTTGCTGACCAGTGCCAACAGTTCCGCTTTCAGGGCATCGTCCGCTGTCACGCCGTTCATGGTCGTCACGAACGCATACACACCCTGGCCCTTGAGGTCATGGGGGTAACCGACCACTGCGGCCTCGGCGACGCTTTCATGCAATACCAGTGCGCTTTCCACTTCAGCGGTGCCGATGCGGTGGCCGGAAACGTTGATCACATCATCGATGCGGCCGGTGATCCAGTAGTCGCCATCGGCATCGCGCCGGGCACCGTCGCCGGTGAAGTAATAGCCGGGCATGGGCTTGAAGTAGGTATCGACCATGCGTTGGTGGTCGCCGTAGACGCTGCGGATCTGCCCCGGCCAACTCGCCTTTATCGCCAGCAAGCCGGCGCCGGGCCCTTCGATCGGCTTGCCTTGGTCATCCAGCAGCACCGGTTGCACGCCGAACATGGGTTGTGTCGCACAACCTGGCTTGAGCTTCTGTGTGCCGGGCAGCGGGGTGAGCATGATGCCGCCGGTTTCGGTCTGCCACCAGGTGTCGACGATGGGGCAGCGTTTTTGGCCGACTTCTTCGAAGTACCATTCCCACGCCTCTGGGTTGATCGGCTCGCCGACGCTGCCGAGCAGGCGCAGGCTCTTGCGCGACGTACCCTGTAACGGGCCAGAGCCTTCACGCATCAGAGCACGCAGTGCGGTGGGCGCGGTATAGAAGATATTGACCTTGTGCTTGTCCACCACCTGCCAGAACCGCGAGGTGTCCGGGTAGTTGGGAACACCCTCGAACATCAGTGAAACCGCGCCGTTGGCCAGCGGGCCATAGACGATGTAACTGTGGCCGGTGACCCAGCCCACGTCGGCGGTGCACCAGAACACCTCGCTGTCACGGTAGTCGAACACCACCTTGAAGGTCATGGTGGCCTGCAGCAGGTAACCGGCGGTGGTGTGCAGCACGCCCTTGGGCTTGCCGGTGCTGCCGGAGGTGTAGAGGATGAACAGCGGGTCTTCGGCCTCCATGGGTTCAGGTGGGCAGTCGTCACCCGCGTTTTCCGTTGCCTGGTCATACCAGAGGTCGCGGCCCTCGCTCCAGGCTACATCGGTACCGGTACGGCGCACCACCAATACGCTGCTGACGTCCGGGCAACTGGCCATTGCCTTGTCGACATTCTGCTTGAGTGGGATGCGTTTGCCGCCGCGCAGGCCCTCATCGGCAGTAATCACGGTGCGGCAGTCAGCATCGAGAATGCGGTCGCGCAACGCATCCGGGGAGAAGCCGCCGAACACCACCGAGTGGATCGCGCCAATCCGCGTGCAGGCAAGCATGGCGTAGGCAGCTTCGGGAATCATCGGCATATAGATGCATACCCGGTCGCCTTTCTTCACGCCACGTGCCTTGAGTGCATTGGCCAGGCGACAGACCTGGCGGTGCAACTCTTGGTAGGTGATGGCCTTGGAGTCCGCAGGATCGTCGCCTTCCCACAGCAGGGCGGTCTGCTCGCCGCGTTGGGCCAGGTGGCGATCGATGCAGTTGTAGCTGACGTTCAGCTGGGCACCTTCGAACCAGCGGGCTTCGCCGGTCTTGAGGTCGCATTGCTGTACCCTGGACCACGGTTTGATCCAGGCCAGGCGTTTGGCCTGTTCGGCCCAGAAGGTGTCGGGGGCTTCGACCGACTGGCGGTAGAGGCGGCTGTAGTCGTCGGTAGAAAGGCTGGCGGACTGGCTGACGGCCAGGGCCTGGGGGTAGTCGCGTATATCGAACATGGCAGGTGGTCCTTTGCTCTTGTCGGGGCGGTGGACTGCAACGGCTATTCGATTGGACAGTGTAGCTGGAAGAGGTGTTCAACCTGTGCCGGCGTCTTCGCGGGCTGGCCACGAAGACGCCGGCATCGGCATCGGTCAGCCGCGGTGACGGCCGCGGAAGTAGTTGATCAGGCCCTGGGTGGAACCATCTTCGGCGCTGTCTTCCAGGCTGCCGACGATACGCTGGTAGACACCCTTGCCCAGCTCCTTGCCCAGTTCCACGCCCCATTGGTCAAACGCGTTGATGCCCCAGATCACGCTCTGTACGAACACCTTGTGCTCATACATCGCCACCAGCGCGCCAAGGCGACGCGGGCTGATGCGTTCGACCACAAGGGTGTTGCTCGGGCGGTTGCCCGGGATCACCTTGTGTGGAGCGAGCTGTTCGATGTCGGCTTCATTCAGGCCCTTTTGGCGCAATTCGGCCTCGGCCTCCTCACGCGTTTTGCCCAGCATCAGCGCCTGGCTTTGCGACAGGCAGTTGGCGTACAGCCACTGATGGTGGTCGGCAACCGGGTTGAAGCTCACCACCGGGACAATGAAGTCGGCCGGGATCAGCTGGGTGCCCTGGTGCAGCAACTGGTGGTAGGCGTGCTGGCCGTTGCAGCCGACGCCGCCCCAGATCACCGGGCCGGTATCGGTCTTCACTGGCGTACCGTCGGTCAGCACGCTCTTGCCGTTGGACTCCATGTCCAGCTGCTGCAAGTGTTTGGTGATGTTGCGCAGATAATGATCGTAAGGGAGGATCGCGTGGCTGCGGGCACCCCAGAAATTACCGTACCAGACGCCCAGCAGGGCCAGCAGCACCGGCATGTTTTTCTCGAACGGCGCGGTCTGGAAGTGCTGGTCCATGGTGTAGGCACCCGACAGCAGTTCCTTGAAGTTGGCGGTACCGATGGCCAGGGCAATCGGCAGGCCGATGGCCGACCACAGCGAATAGCGCCCGCCGACCCAGTCCCACATGGGGAAGATGTTCTCTTCGCGGATGCCGAAGGCTACGGCGGCAGCCTTGTTGCTGGATACGGCGATGAAGTGGCGATACAGCTCGGCTTCCGAACCGCCCTGGGCCAGGTACCAGGTACGCGCGGCCATGGCGTTTTTCAGGGTCTCGAGGGTGTTGAACGACTTGGACGAGACGATGAACAAGGTGGTTTCGGCGCGCAGGTTGGCCGACAGCTCATGGAACTCACTGCCATCGATGTTGGCCAGGTAGTGGCAGCGCACGCCGCGCTGGGCGTAGGGCAGCAGCGCCTCGGAAACCAGTTCAGGGCCCAGGAAAGAACCGCCGATGCCGATATTGACCACATCGGTGATCGGCTTCTCACTGTAGCCACGCCACAGCCCGTCATGGATACGCCCCACCAGCTCGGTGATCTGGTTGAGTACCTTGTGCACCTCGGGCATCACGTTGACGCCGTTGACGCTGAGCTTGTCACCCACCGGGCGGCGCAGGGCGGTGTGCAGCACGGGGCGGCCTTCGGAGGCGTTGATGATTTCGCCGCTGAACATCGACTTGATCGCATCCTGCAGGCCGACTTGTTCGGCCAGCTGCACCAGCAGGTCGCGGCTTTGTTCGTTGATCAGGTTTTTCGAGTAGTCGAGGAACAGGCCGCAGCAGCTCAGGGAAAACTCGTCGAAGCGCTTGGAGTCGGCGGCGAAGGCTTCGCGCATGCTGAAATCCTGCATGGCGTCGCGGTGCTGCTGGAGGGCCTGCCAGGCTGGCAGGGCCGTAACATCATGGGGTGTCCGGTAATACGCCATTGCGCAGAATTCCTTGTTGCGTAGTGTGGCCTTGGACAGGGGCGTCATGGCCAGGTTCAGGCTGGCCATCATTATAGGCATTGGTTGCGCGCAGGGAATGGGGCGGGGAGGGGAATTTGGGGCTGCAGGGCAGCCCCCGGCATCATGCAGTCTTTTCGTCCAGATGCACGTAAAGGTTGTCGATAAGCCGCGTGTTACCCAGGTAGGCCGCCACCAGAATCACCAGGTCCCGGTCATCGACCATCGCTGGGCGAAGGGTCAGCGCATGGCGTACCTGCAGATAGTCCGGGCGCAGGCCGGCCGCTGTCAGCTGAGCCTGCCCATCGGCAACCAGCGCTGCAAAGTCGCGCTGGCCACGGCGGATGGCGTCGCCGATCTGCTGCAGCGTGCGGTACACAACCGGGGCGGTAGCACGCTGTTCTGCCGTCAGGTAACCATTACGCGACGACAGCGCCAGGCCATCCTCGGCGCGCACGGTCGGCTCGCCGATGATCTGGATCGGCATGTTCAGGTCACGCACCATGGCGCGAATCACCGCCAGTTGCTGGTAGTCCTTTTCGCCGAACACTGCAAGATCGGGCTGCACCATGTTGAACAGCTTGCTGACCACGGTGGCTACGCCCTCGAAATGCCCCGGGCGGCTTGCGCCACACAGGCCTTCGGAAAGGTTCGGCACGCTGACGCGGGTCTGCACGGCCATACCGTCGGGGTACATCTCTTCGACAGTGGGAGCGAACAGCAGATTGCAGCCAGCCTGGAGCAGGCGCTCTTGGTCGGCGGCGAGGGTGCGTGGGTACTTGTCGAGGTCTTCGTTGGCGCCGAACTGCAGCGGGTTGACGAAGATGCTGGCAACGACGAAGTCGGCACGTTGGGCCGCTGTGGTCACCAGCGCAGCATGGCCGCTGTGCAGGTTGCCCATGGTTGGCACGAAGCCGATACGCTTGCCCTCGCCACGGGCGCGTGCAATGGCAGCGCGCAGTTCACGGACGGTCTTGACTGTGTTCATGCGCTGAATCCGTGCTCGCTCGCTGGGAAACTGACGTCTTTGACAGCCTTGACGTAGGCGGTAAGTGCGCTCGCGATGTCCGGTTGGCCGACCATGAAGTTCTTCACGAACTTTGGTACCCGACCGCTAAGGGACAAGCCCAGCATGTCGTGCAGGACCAGCACCTGGCCGTCGGTAGCGTTGCCGGCTCCGATGCCGATCACTGGGATGCTCACGGCCTGGGTAATCTCTGCGGCCAATTCGCTAGGTACGCATTCGAGCAACAGCATGGCGGCGCCGGCCTGTTCCAGGGCGATGGCATCGGCGCGCATCTGCCGTGCCTGGGCTTCCTGGCGCCCCTGCACTTTATAACCGCCCAGAACGTTGACGGTTTGCGGGGTCAGGCCCATGTGAGCGCACACCGGCACACCGCGCTCGGCCAGCAGGCGAATGGTCTCGCCCAGCCAGGCAGCGCCTTCAAGCTTGATCATGTGGGCGCCGGCCTGCATCAGCGTGGCGCAGTTGGCGAAGGCCTGCTCGGGGGTGGCATGGGCCATGAAGGGCAGGTCGGCAAGAATCAGCGCACCCTCGTTGCCGCGTTTGACGCAGGCGGTGTGGTAGGCCATTTCCGCCGTGGTGACGGGCAGCGTGCTGTCATGGCCCTGCAGGACCATCCCCAAGGAGTCGCCCACCAGCAACACTTCGACGCCGGCCTGGCTTGCAGCCTTGGCAAAGGTAGCGTCGTAGCAGGTCAGCATGGTGATCTTTTCACCCTTGGCCTTGAGGCCGTGCAGGGTGGTCAGGGTTACTTCAGGCATGTAGGAAAATCCTCGTTCAGGCGCTGTGAAAAACGACCGCCAACAACGCGTGTAGTCATCTTCCGGAGCGGCACATCATCGCGTGTGATGTTCGGGGCACAGGTCCGTCCGGGCCTAAATACGGGTATGCGGCACTTTGGTGCCACACGGGACGCCTATAGTCGTGAGCGAGGTGGGGGAAGTCAATCACCCTGTTACCGCATTGTTACGAACAGGGTGTTACTGGCGTTACCGCCCTTGGAGAAAGGCCCCAAGCGCCTGGGCTACAGGCGTTCCAGGCCGACAAACGGGCAGGCTTGGAGCAACTGGGCAAGCGGGCGGCCGTCGGCCAGGTGAAAGTCGTCTGCCACCAGTTCGGCCAGTGGGTACAGCACGAAGGGGCGGGCATGCATGTGGTAGTGCGGCACCTGCAGGCGTGGCACATCGATGACGTGGTCGCCGAACAGCAAGATGTCTAGGTCGAGCGTGCGTGGGCCCCAGCGTTCCTTGCGTACACGGCCCTGTTCATTCTCGATGGCCTGCAGGGCGTCCAGCAGGTCCAGGGGGGCGAGAGAGGTATCCAGGGCGGCGACGGCGTTGGTGTAACGCGGCTGGCCAGGCAGCAGGGAGTCGCTGGTGTACAGGGCAGAGGCCGCCACCAGACGGGTGCTCGCGACCCGGTCCAGCGCCTGCAGGGCGTTGCCCAGTTGCTCGGCAGGCGCATCCAGGTTGCTGCCAAGGCCGATGTAGGCGCGAGTGGTCACTCGAACGCCTCATCGCCACCACGTTTGCGCTTGCTGTTGCTGCGCTTGCGCTTGCGTGGGCCGGCCCCGGTGCCTTCATCACGGCTGCCCAGCTCGCGGATCATCTCGCGGCGCTCGGAGTCGTTGGCATCCTGGTAATCGGTCCACCACTGGCCAAGGTCGTCGGTTTCTTCGCCTGCGCTCTCGCGCAGCAGGAGGAAATCGTAGCCGGCACGGAAGCGTGGGTTGTCGAGCAGCAGGTCGGCGCGTTTGCCGCTGCGTCGTGGCAGGCGCTCCTGCATGTCCCAGATCTCGCGGATAGGCAGGGTGAAACGCTTCGGAATGGCAATGCGCGCACACTGTTCGGCAATCAGGTCGTGGGCTGCGCCATTCATGGCCGGGATCGGCGGTACACCCTGGTTTTGCAGGTGCAGTACGCGGCTTGGCAGGGCTGGCCAGAGCAGGGCGGCGAACAGGAAGGCCGGGGTCACCGGTTTGCCTTGCTTGATACGCAGGTCAGTGTTGCTCAGCGCCTGGCTGATCAGGGTATGGGTGTAGGTCGGGCGCTCTTCCAGTGCATGCGCACTGGCCGGGAACAGCGGCTCGAACAATGCCAGGTCGACCAGCATCTCGAAGACGATCGCGCCTTGGCCGGACAGGAACAGCTTGAGGCATTCCTCGAACAGCCGCGCAGGTGGGATTTCGCGCAGCAGCGGTGCCAGGCCGCGGATCGGCTGGAAAGTGTGCTTTTCGATGCCGAAGTCGAGTTTGGCGGCAAAACGCACCGCACGCAGCATGCGTACCGGGTCTTCCTGGTAGCGATGCGTCGGGTCACCGATCAGGCGCAACAGGCGGTTGCGTACGTCGTGCACGCCGTTGGCGTAATCGAGGACGCGTTCGCTGACCGGGTCGTAGTACAGGGCGTTGATGGTGAAGTCGCGGCGTTGCGCGTCCTCTTCCAGGCTGCCATATACGTTGTCACGCAGAATGCGACCACTGGCATTGTGCGACGAGCGGTGACTGTCACCTTGGTCGTCTTCTGAGTGATGGGCACGGAAGGTCGCGACTTCGATGATTTCACGGCCGAAATGCACGTGAACCAGCTTGAAGCGACGGCCGATGATGCGCGCATTGCGGAACTCGGCACGTACCTGCTCAGGTGTTGCGCTGGTGGCGACGTCGAAGTCCTTGGGCGTGATGCCCAGCATCAGGTCGCGCACGCAACCACCGACCAGGTAGGCCTGGTAGCCCGCGCCTTGCAGGCGCTCGACGATATTCACCGCATGGCGGCTGAACTGGTGGCGCTGCAGCGAGTGTTGGCTCTTGTTGATCACCTCAGGCGTGGTGCGCTTGTGGTGCTGGCCCGGTACGGGAGGGCGGAAAGACTGGAACAGCTTCTTCAGCATGGGATGCACTGTGTGAAGGAATGTTCGGCCAAGAATAGGAGAATGGCCGCATGATGGGCGGGGATTCTAGCATTTACTCGGGGAATGGTGTAGGCGGTAGCAGGATGGACTGCCAGAAGGGAGAAACGACAAGGGGAGCCTAAGCTCCCCAAGAAGTCGTTGCGTGCTCTTATTGTTTTTATGCCGGGCTTCTTGTTTTTGTTGAGTGCCCTGCCCACAAATCTCAAAGCTTGTGGACGACCCCCAATCCAGGGGTTAAGAGCAAACGGATTGCTTTGGCCGCTGATGTCACGCTGATCATTCGATCCAACCAGTTCAGGCGCTGCTTTTTAGTGCAGTTTTTGTTGTTCTCTGCCTGGTCGTGGGGCAAGCCCCAAACACGCATCCTCTCCAAAAGAATCAGTTAGCTGCGCCTCCGCCGTCTTGTTTTTATTGTGCGTGAGCCGTTTCGTCTTGTTCTTATTCTGAGTTGCAGTGCTTGTTATTGTTCTTGTACTGAACATATAGCAGGTGGCGTGCCAACTTTTTCAAACCCAATGAAATCAATGGTTTGGCGGGTTTTTGAGAAGGCTGGCGGGTGGTAAATGTCGGAATTTCGTTACCTTACGCCTCGGGAACTGTTACGGCGCAAAGATTGGGTAACAGATTTTTGCGGGTACTGATGTGTTACCACGGGTTGCCGCGACGCTGTTCAGCGTCCATGCGATCGAGCGCCGCGCGGGCGGCGCTCGATCTGACTGGCGCCACCTTTGCTGCGGCGTGCACCATCGGAGTCGATCATTCGCTGGTAGCGTTGCTCTTGCGGCGCGGTATGCCCAGGCGCTGACGGCGCTCCCACAGGCACTTGCGGCTGACCCCGAGCTTGCGGGCAAGCTCGGTTTCGGTCATGTGGTCCTGGTGCTCAAGCACGAAATGCTGGAAGTAGTCTTCCAGCGACAGATCCTCGGTCGGCTCATGGCTGGCGTTGCTGGCAGCGCCAGCGGCCATCGCCTTGTCGAGAAGGTCGTCATCGTCCATATCGCTCAGCTCGATATCGATACCCAGCAGTTCTGCCGATATTTCCGCGCTCTCGCTCAGAATCACCGCACGCTCTACGGCGTTCTCCAGTTCGCGCACGTTGCCCGGCCAGCTGTAATGACGAATGGCTTGCTCGGCTTCAGGCGAGAAGTGCAGGTCGTCACGACCGATGCGCGCGCTCTGCCTGGCGAGGAAGGCGCTGGCGATCTCGTTGACGTCACTGCCGCGCTCGCGCAGGGCTGGCAATTTCAGGGCGATCACATGCAGGCGATAGTAAAGGTCTTCACGGAATTGCCCAGCCTTGGCCAGGTTTTTCAGGTCGCGGTGGGTCGCGGCAATCAGGCGCACATCGACTTTTTGCGACTGTACCGAACCCACCCGGCGGATTTCGCCCTCCTGCAGTACGCGCAGCAGACGGGCCTGGGCTTCCAGTGGCAGTTCACCGATCTCATCGAGGAACAGGGTGCCGCCGTCTGCCGCTTCCACCAGGCCGGCACGCCCGGCGCTGGCACCGGTGAACGCACCTTTTTCGTGGCCGAACAGTTCCGACTCGATCAAGGTTTCGGGAATGGCCGCGCAGTTCACCGAGATCATCGGCGCTTTGGCGCGCCGTGACAGGTTGTGCAGGGCACGGGCTACCAGTTCCTTGCCGGTACCGGACTCACCCTGGATGAGCACATTGGAATCGGTGGGCGCCACCTTGCGGATCTTGCTGTACATATCCTGCATGGGGGGGCAGGAGCCAATGATGCCGATCTCGCCGTTGGCAGATGCCGGGGCGCCTTTGTCGGCAGGCGCTGCCTTGCCGTTGCTGCGTGGCTCGGCGGCTGGGGCGGGTGCCGGCGCACTCTGCCGGTCGCGCAGGATGCGCGCCACGGCCTGGAGCATTTCGTCGTGGTCGAAAGGCTTGGCGATGTAGTCCACCGCGCCCATCTTCATCGAGTCCACCGCCGAGCGCAGGCTGGCGTAACTGGTCATGATCAGCACCGGGGTGCCTTGGCCGAGCTTGATCAACTCGGTTCCCGGCGCGCCGGGCAGGCGCAGGTCGCTGACGATCAGGTCGAAGGTGGCAATGCTGAAGCGTTCCTGGGCTTCCTGCACCGAGCCGGCTTCGCTGACCTGGTACTGGTTCCGCTCGAGCAGGCGACGCAAGGCCGAGCGGATGATGGTTTCGTCTTCGACGATCAGAATATGCGGCATTGATTCAATTCTCTCGACGGTCTCGAATTTCAGGGGACGTCGCTACGACATGCCGGGGCAGGGTCACGCGGATCCGTGTGCCACGTTGCCGTTCGATGTCGGCCGGGCTGTCGATGGTGATTTGCCCATAATGCTCTTCCACGATGGAATAGACCAGAGCGAGCCCCAGTCCGGTTCCTTCGCCCGGGTCCTTGGTGGTGAAGAAAGGTTCGAACAGGCGGTCCATGATGTTCTTCGGAATCCCACTGCCTTCGTCCTCGACGATCAGGTCGACGGTGTGCTCGCTGACTTCGGTGCGTACCCGCACGGCGCTGCCGGGCGGCGAAGCATCGCGCGCGTTGGAGAGCAGGTTGATCAGGACTTGGGCCAGGCGCTGGGGGTCCCCCTCGGCCCAGTGGTCAGGGTCGCAGAGGTTGAAGAACTGTACTTCGAAATTGCGCCGGTTCAACGCCAGCAGACCGATGGCATCCTGGGCCACTTCAGCCAGGCACACCGGCTCTTCGCTGTTCTGGTGGCTACCGCCGGCATGGGCAAAGCTCATCAGCGACTGCACGATGCGCGACACCCGTTTGGTCTGTTCGAGTATCTGGCTCGACAATTCGATGATCTCGCCGTCCCCTTCGCGCTCCTCGCGCAGGTTTTGCGCCAGGCAGGCGATGCCGGTGATCGGGTTGCCGATCTCGTGGGCCACGCCCGCAGCCAGGCGGCCGATACTGGCAAGACGCTCGGAGTGCACCAGCTTGTCTTCCAGGGCCTGGGTCTCGGTGAGGTCTTCGACCAGCAGCACCAGGCCGCTGTTGCCGGGTGCCAGGGGCTCATCGATGGCTGCCTTGTGCAGGTTCAGCCAGCGCGGCTGCCCGTCCAGTACCAGGCGCTGCTTGTGCAAGTGCTCATCAGGCACGTTGATGAAACCTTGCAGCAGGCCGCGCCAGGGTTCATCGATGGTTACCAGGCGCGACCCTACCACGTGCTTGGCGGCGATGCCGGTCAGCTCCTCCATGGCCTTGTTCCACATCAGGATTTCCTGGTCCTTGGCCAGCGAGCAGACGCCCATGGGCAGCTCCTGCAGGGTCTGGCGGTGGTAGCGGCGCAAGGCATCGAGTTCAGCAGCCAGGCCCGTCAGGCGCGAGTGGTAGTCTTCCAGGCGGCTTTCGATGAAGTGAATGTCTTCGGTGACGTAGTTCTCGTTGCCAGACTTGTAAGGCAGGAAGGTTTCGACCATGTCCTGGGCCACGCTCGGCCCCATCAGGCCCGACAGGTTGGCCTCGATGCGGTCACGCAGGCGGCGCAGGGCATAGGGGCGGCGCTCGTCGAACGGCAGGTACAGGTCACGCAGGGCTTGTTCGACTTCCTTCTGTGCAGCCTTGGCACCCAGTGGCTTGGCCAGTTGGGTGGCGAATTCCTGCGGTGAGGCAGCATGCAGCTCGCGGCGCTGGGGGCGGCGCACGTTGTCTACCGCGCATGCTTCAGCGGCGCTGACTTCCTCGCTGCTGGCGTTGGTGAACAGTGAAATCAGCGTGAACAACAACACGTTGGCTGCCAGCGAGGCAATCGCTGCCATGTGCCAGCTGGTGTCGTCGAGCACATAGATCATGTCCAGCAGCGGGATGTAGAAGCCCTGCAGATTGCCCAGCAGGGGCAGCAGCATGGTCACCATCCATACCAGGGTGCCGGCCAGCAGGCCGGCGATGAAGCCGCGGCGGTTGGCGGTCGGCCAGTACAGCACCGACAGCACCCCAGGCAGGAACTGCAAGGTGGCGACGAAGGCGACGATGCCCAGGTTGGCGAGGCTCTGGTGGGTGTTCTGGTTCAGGTAGAACATGAAGCCAGCGGTGATGATGGCGACTATCAGCGCGCGGCGGGTCCATTTCAGCCAGCGGTAGATGTTGCCTTCGGCCGGTGGCTGGTACAACGGCAGCACCAGGTGGTTGAGCGCCATGCCAGACAGCGCCAGGGTGGTGACGATGATCAGGCCGCTGGCGGCAGACAACCCACCGACATAGGCCAGCAGTGCCAGCGCCTTGTTGTTGGCGGCGATGCCAAGGCCCAGTGTGAAGTACTCGGGGTTGGTACTGGCGCCCAGGCGCAGGCCTGCCCACAGCACCAGCGGCACGGCCAGGCTCATCAACAGCAGGAACAGCGGCAGGCCCCAGCTGGCGCTGACCAGCGAGCGCGGGTTGAGGTTTTCGGTGAAGGCCATGTGGTACATGTGCGGCATGACGATGGCCGAGGCGAAGAACACCAGCAGCAGGGTGCGCCATGGGCCCTCCTGCAAGGGGGTGTGCAGCGCTGCCAGGGCTGTCTGGTTCTGCAGCAGCCACACTTCCAGCCCGTGCGGGCCCCCGAACACGCCGTACAGGGCATACAGGCCAATGCCGCCCAGGGCCAGCAGCTTGATCACCGACTCGAAGGCGATGGCGAACACCAGCCCTTCATGCTTTTCGCGCGTGGCGATGTGGCGTGAGCCGAAGAAAATGGTGAACAGGATGATCAGCGCACAGAAGGCAAAGGCCACCCGGGCCTTGACTGGTTCACCGGTGAGAATGCTGATCGAGTCGGCCACTGCCTGAATTTGCAGCGCCAGCAGGGGCAGTACCCCGATCAGCATGAAAATGGTCGTCAGCGCACCGGCCCAGGTGCTGCGAAAGCGAAAGGCCAGCAGGTCGGCCAGTGACGACAATTGGTAGGTGCGGGTGATCTTGAGGATCGGGTAGAGCAGCACCGGTGCCAGCAGGAAGGCGCCGGACACCCCAAGGTAACAGGCGAGGAAGCCGTAGCCATACTGATAGGCCAGGCCCACCGAGCCGTAGAACGCCCAGGCGCTGGCGTAGACGCCCAGCGACAGGGTGTAGGTCAGCGGGTGGCGAATGATCGAACGGGGTATCAACCCACGCTCGCTGATCCAGGCCACGCCGAACAGCACCATCAGGTACGCGGCGCTGATCAGGATCATCTGGGTCAGGCTAAAGCTCATCGGCATCTCGTTGGCTCTGCAGGATGAAGGTGACGACGATCAGGATCAGCCAGAGCAGGTAAGGGCGGTACCAGGCACCGGTCGGTTCGATCCACCAGTCCATGATGGCCGGGGAGAACAGGTAGATCCCCACG
The DNA here is from genome assembly GCF_009933855.1 of Pseudomonas sp. SG-MS2. Lineage (NCBI taxonomy): Bacteria > Pseudomonadati > Pseudomonadota > Gammaproteobacteria > Pseudomonadales > Pseudomonadaceae > Pseudomonas > Pseudomonas sp. SG-MS2. The sequence goes on from NZ_MOMO01000230.1 coordinate 56,425, forward strand.
ACCAGAAGCAGGACCAAACGATAGATGTACATGCTGGCCTCGATGGTTGGGCGCTGCGGGCTTGGACTTATTATTGGCGCAAATGGCTGGGGCGATGCTAGCGGGAATCGGTGGTGTTCGCCAAGGGTTTGAAATTATTGGGCTTTTGTTTTTGAGGCGTTAGTTGCCTGTAATGGCCCTATCGTCGGTAAGCCCGCCCCCACAAGTACCCACACCTATAGGTACTGCACTGTACCTGTGGGGGCCGGCTTGCCGGCGATAGGGCCGGTGATGCTTCAGTTCAAATCAGCCTCGGGCACCGTCGTTCGCTGTGCAATGGCCCCTGGCTGCCAGCGCTGGCGCGCCACGGCCAAGACTTCAGCCGGCGTCGCCGTCAACAACTGGGGGTCGGCTTCCTGGCCCAATGCCCGCAACGCCCGCAACAGCAACGGTGTCGCCTGGCCAGCCTCAAGGGGCGGCGAACGGTACGACTTGCCCAGCTTGTGCCCATCAGGTTGTACGATCAGCGGAATATGCAGGTAACGCGGCTGGGAAAAGCCCAGCAATTCCTGCAGGTACAGCTGGCGCGGCGTGTTGTCGAGCAGGTCGGCCCCGCGCACGATGTCGGTAACACCTTGCCAGGCATCATCCAGCACAACGGCCAACTGGTACGCATACAGCCCGTCGCGGCGCTGAATCACGAAATCGCCCACCTCGCGGCCAAGGTGTTGCTGAAACTCCCCTTGCACCCGGTCGGTAAAGCGGTAGAGCAGTTCCGGCACCCGTAGGCGGATGGCTGCGCCTTCACGGGCATGCCCGGCGTTGCGGCAAAACCCTGGATAGATGCCGTTGTAGCCTTCGAGCTGCTTGCGCGAACAGGTGCAGGCATAGGCCAGGCCCATATTGAACAAGCGCTCGACCACTTCTGCATAAGCCCGGTGGCGCTGGCTCTGGAAGACAACCTCGCCGTCCCACTCCAGCCCATAGCGCTCCAGCGTCTGCAGGATGGCATCACGGGCGCCCGGCATTTCCCGGGGCGGGTCGGTGTCTTCCACGCGAAGCAGCCAGCGGCCATTGACCGCGCGGGCGTCAAGCCAGGAGGCGAGGGCGGCGACCAGCGAGCCGAAGTGCAGAAAACCGCTGGGGGTGGGGGCGAAGCGTCCGATGTAGCGGGAGTCGTTCATGGGTGGTCGTGCGTATGAAATGAAACGGGGCGCATGATGCGCCCCGTTCGGGTAGGAGAAGGATCAGCCTTTGCCGACTGTTTTTTCCTTTTTCTCCGCGATTTCCTTGCAGTCGAAGCACAGGTCGGCAGTCGGACGGGCTTCCAGGCGGCGCAGGCCGATCTCGATACCGCAGGAGTCGCACCAGCCGTATTCGTCGTCCTGAATTTTCTGCAGGGTCTTGTCGATCTTCTTGATCAGCTTGCGCTCGCGATCGCGGTTGCGCAGCTCCAGGGCGAATTCCTCTTCCTGGCTGGCGCGGTCGGCCGGGTCCGGGAAGTTGGCCGCTTCGTCTTTCATGTGATCAACGGTGCGATCCACACTGACCATCAGCTCGCCTTTCCAGGCATTGAGCAGCTTGGTGAAGTGCTTTTTCATGGGCTCGCCCATGTACGCCTCACCCTTGCTTTCGACGTAGGGCTCGACACCGTACATGGTCTGGACTTTTTGCTTTTCTACGGTGGACATGAATAGACCGCCTCTCACTCATCTGATCCAATGCGCAGGATGCTCCATCTCCGGCACCCGCCGGCCCTGCGACTGCGAGCCGCCGAACTTACCAGATAGATCGGGGGTGCGCTAGCCCGCCCGGTCCTAGCTGTTGACAGCGCCGTGAAGCGCACGTTCGGTGCCGCGCAGAGGTAGAATCACCAGTTTAGACCCAATTGAGAGAAGGTCATGGCTCACCCCTACAGTGCGCGCAGCCGCGCCATCGAACCCTTCCACGTCATGGCGTTGCTGGCGCGGGCCAACGAGCTGCAAGCGGCCGGTCATGATGTGATCCACCTGGAGATCGGCGAGCCGGACTTCACCACTGCCGCGCCTATCGTCGAGGCAGGCCAGGCAGCGCTGGCTGCCGGGCATACCCGCTATACCGCCGCGCGTGGCCTGCCGGCACTGCGCGAGGCGATTGCGGGTTTTTACGACCAGCGTTATGGCGTTGCGGTGGACCCTGAACGCATCCTGATCACCCCGGGGGGCTCTGGCGCGCTGCTGTTGGCCAGCAGCCTGCTGGTCGACCCGGGCAAGCACTGGCTGTTGGCAGACCCCGGCTATCCATGCAACCGCCACTTCCTGCGACTGGTCGAGGGTGGTGCGCAACTGGTACCTGTCGGGCCTGAGGTGAACTACCAGCTGACCGCCGACCTGGTGGCCCGCCACTGGAACCAGGACACCGTCGGTGCCCTGGTCGCCTCGCCAGCCAACCCCACCGGTACGGTGCTGGAGCGTGATGAGCTGGCCAGCCTGGCCAAGGCCACCCGCGAACGAAATGGCCACCTGGTGGTGGACGAGATCTACCACGGGCTGACGTACGGCATGGACGCTGCGAGCGTCCTGGAGGTGGATGATTCGGCATTCGTCCTGAATAGTTTTTCCAAGTATTTCGGCATGACCGGGTGGCGGCTTGGCTGGCTGGTTGCCCCGCCTGACGCCGTGGCCGATCTGGAAAAACTGGCGCAAAATCTGTACATCAGCGCGCCCAGCATGGCCCAGCACGCCGCACTGGCCTGCTTCCAGCCTGAAACCCTGGCAATATTCGAAGCGCGCCGCGCCGAGTTTGCCCGTCGTCGCGACTACCTGTTGCCCGCCCTGCGCGAACTGGGCTTTCGCATTGCCGTGGAGCCGCAGGGCGCGTTCTATCTATATGCCGACATCAGTGCCTTTGGTGGCGATGCCTTTGCCTTTTGTCGGCACTTTCTGGAAACCGAGCACCTGGCGTTCACGCCGGGCCTGGACTTTGGTCGCCACCTGGCCGGCCATCATGTGCGCTTTGCCTACACCCAGAGCCTGCCGCGGCTGGAGGAAGCGGTCCAGCGCATCGCCCGGGGCTTACGGAGCTGGCAAGGCTGATGGTGTTCTTTCCTCCACTCGAGCAGGGGCGGCTGTTGCGCCGCTACAAGCGGTTCCTGGCGGACATCGAACTGGCCAATGGGGAGCAACTGACCATCCATTGCCCCAACACCGGCTCCATGCTCAATTGCATGCGTGAGGGCGGGCAGGTCTGGTTCAGTCGCTCCAACGACCCCAAGCGCAAGCTGCCGGGCACCTGGGAAATCAGTGAAACGCCCCAGGGGCGGCTGGCCTGCGTCAACACGGGGCGGGCCAACGCGCTGGTCGAAGAAGCGCTTCGCGCCGGCGTGATCCGAGAGCTGGCGGGCTTCACTGCACTCAAACGTGAGGTGGCCTACGGTGAAGAAGGCAGCCGGGTGGACTTTCGCCTGGAGTTCGACCACGGGCCGGCCTACGTCGAGGTCAAGAGCGTGACACTGGGGTACCCGGACACGGCAGTGGCCGCTTTCCCGGATGCTGTTACCCAGCGCGGTGCCAAGCACCTGCGCGAACTGGCGACGCTGGCCCGGCAAGGTATACGTGCGGTGCAGTTGTACTGTGTGAACCTGACAGGCATCGAAGCGGTGCGCCCGGCCGACGAGATCGATGCGGCTTATGCCCGGGCACTGCGCACCGCGGTAGCGGATGGAGTAGAGGTGCTGGCCTATGGTGCGCGCCTGGATGCCGGGCACATCGTCATCGACCGTCCGCTACCGGTGCTGCTCAACCCCTGAGCCAGATGCCCTGGCTATCTTCCAGGCAGTCCAGGGCCTGCAGCGCGTCACCTTCGCAGGGGCCTGCCACGCATTCGCCATTCTCAATCAGGAACAGCGCCCCGTGATGGGCGCAGTGGATCAGGCTGGCACTGTCATCGAGAAATGCGTCCGCCTGCCAGTTCAAGGGGATACCCCGGTGCGGGCAGCGGTTGCGATACAGGTGCACACGGCCCTGGCGACGCACGCCGAACAGTTCGGTGCCGTCTACGCTGAAGGCGCGGCTGTGGCCCTCGGCCAGCGCTGCGGAAGTACAAAGGAAGTGCATTTGCGGGAACGACTCGTGAAACAAGTGATGGCTTGACGCGTCAATGCGAATAATTATCAAATTGCCCGCTATCGCTGCGCCCGGTTGTCTATGGTGCGCAGTTCCGCCGTTCGCCACAAGGCGTGTGGCTCGCCTTCAGAAGGAATCCGATGATGCGTCGTCCCGCTGTCTTGCTTGCCTTGTGTGCGGCCCTGGTTGCTTGCACCCAAGCCCTGGCCGCCGACCTGCCACAGCGCTGGGTCAGTGCTGGCGGCGCATTGAGCGAGTGGATCAGCGCACTGGGCGGCGAGCCCCGCCTGGTGGGTGTGGACACCACCAGCCAGCATCCTGAGTCACTCAAGGGCCTGCCAAGTATCGGTTACCAGCGCCAGTTGTCGGCCGAGGGCATCCTCAGCTTGCGCCCGGATGTACTGGTGGGCACAGAAGAGATGGGGCCGCCACCTGTGCTTGCGCAAATCCGCAAAGCCGGCGTTCGGGTGGAGCTGCTCTCCAGCAAGGCTGACCTCGCCGCCGTGGATGCAAACCTCGAGCAGTTGGGTATGTTGCTCGGCGCCGAGCAGAAGGCCGCGCAACTCGTTGCCGATTATCATCAGCAGCTCGAGGTATTGCAGGAGCAGGTCAAGCAGGCCCAGGCCAGCCACAAGGTGCCCGGTGTGCTGTTGCTGGTCGGCCATGCCGGTGCCAAACCGCTGATTGCGGGGCAGGGCACCGCAGGTGACTGGCTGCTGCGTCAGGCAGGTGGGCGAAACCTGGCGGAGCATCAGGGATACAAGAATTTCTCCAATGAGGCCTTGGCGGCGCTGGACCCGGATGTCGTGGTGTTCTCCGACCGCGCCTTGGTCGGCGAACAGGCCCTGCAGGCACTGCTCAAGGAAAACCCGGCGCTGGCCACCTCCCGTGCGGTACGCGACAGGCGCCTGGTGCCACTCGACCCGACCTTGCTGGTTGGTGGCCTGGGCCCGCGCTTGCCGCTGGCCCTGCAAGACCTGGCGGCTGCGCTCTACCCGGCGGCAAAGGTCAGCTTCACGCAATGAAGCCGCGCGTGCAGCCACGTACACTGATTACCTGCCTGAGCCTGCTGTGCCTGTTGGCGGTATGGCTGTCCCTCGCGTTTGGCCCTGTGAGCTTGCCGCTGTTCGATACCTTGCGCGCGGGCCTGCGGTTATCGGGGCTGCGCATCGATGGCGAAGGCCTGCAGCAGGCCGAAATGATCCTGGGCCAGATTCGCCTGCCACGCACACTGCTGGGTTTGGCAGTGGGGGCGGTGCTGGCGCTGTGCGGTGTGGCCATGCAGGGGTTGTTCCGCAATCCGCTGGCCGACCCTGGGCTTGTGGGTGTCTCCGCCGGTGCCGCGATGGGCGCCGCAGTGGCTATCGTTGGCGGTAGTTGGTTTGGCGGCATGCCTGAGGCTTTCGCACCTTACTTATTGTCACTGTGCGCCTTTGCCGGCGGCCTCGGGGTCACCGCGCTGGTCTATCGCCTTGGGCGGCGCGACGGGCAGACCAATGTGGCCACAATGTTGCTGGCCGGTGTAGCCATGACTGCGCTGGGGGGCGCGGCGGTTGGCCTGTTTTCCTACCTGGCCGACGATGCCACCCTGCGCACGCTGACCTTCTGGAACCTGGGCAGTCTCAATGGTGCCAGCTACGACCGGCTGTGGCCGTTGCTGATCGTTGCCGCAGGCGTCGCGCTGTGGTTGCCGCGCCGGGCGCGGGCGCTCAATGCCTTGCTGCTGGGCGAGTCCGAGGCTCGGCACCTGGGGATCGAGGTGGAGCGGCTCAAGCGCGAGTTGGTGTTCTGCACGGCCTTGGGTGTGGGAGCGGCCGTTGCGGCGGCGGGGCTTATCGGCTTCATCGGCCTGGTGGTACCGCACCTGGTGCGCTTGCTGGCCGGGCCTGATCACCGCGTGGTGTTGCCCGCCTCGTTGTTGGCCGGCGGCGTGCTGATGCTGCTCGCCGACCTGGTGGCACGCTTGGCGCTGGCGCCGGCCGAGTTGCCGATCGGTATTGTCACGGCATTTATCGGTGCGCCGTTTTTCCTGGTTCTGCTGATCAGAGGGCGCAGCTGATGTTGCAAGTCGAGGGCCTGTACCTGCGTCGTGGTGGGAATGAAGTACTGCAAGACCTCCACCTGCAATTGCACCCGGGCCAGGTCATGGGCGTGCTCGGGCCGAATGGTGCAGGCAAGAGCAGCCTGCTGGGCGTGCTGTGTGGCGAGCTGTCGCCCGGCCAAGGAAGCGTGACGCTGCTGGGCCGGCCGTTGGCCGATTGGCCTGGGCAGGCGCGGGCCAGGCGCCTGGCGGTGTTGCCGCAGGTGTCCAGCCTGGGCTTTGCGTTCAGGGTCGAGGAAGTGGTGGGCATGGGGCGAATGCCGCATGACAGCGGCCAGGTGCGTGACGCTGAGATCGTTGAGGCGGCCCTGCGCGCGGCGGATGCCTGGCACCTGCTGGGTCGCAGTTACCTGGCTTTGTCGGGCGGAGAGCGGCAACGGGTGCATCTGGCCCGCGTACTGGCTCAGCTTTGGCCGGGTGAGGAGGGGACTACGCTGCTGCTTGACGAGCCGACCTCGATGCTCGACCCCTTGCACCAGCACACCACCTTGCAAGCCGTGCGCAGTTTTGCCGATCGCGGCGCAGCGGTATTGGTGATCCTGCATGACCTGAACCTGGCGGCGCGCTACTGTGATCGTATCCTGTTGCTCGAAGGCGGCCGTGCCCATGCTCTGGCGTCGCCGCAGGAGGTATTGACGCCCAGGGCGCTCAAGGCCGTGTTCGGCATTGACGTATTGGTGCAGGCCCATCCGGAACGGGGGCATCCGCTGATCATCACCCGCTAGGAGGCGTTGCCGATGCATCATTCCTTACTGTCTGGCGCGTTGCTGGGCTTGTTGCTGGCGTTGGGTGGCTGCCAGGCCAGCTCGCCGCCGTTACCCGCCTGGCAGAGTAGCGAGGGGCGTGACAGCGCAGACCTGGGGCAAATCCACGACCTGGCCAGTGGCAAGGTCATCAGCCCGGAACAACTGGTCGAGCAACTGGCTGGCGTACCGCGAGTGCTGGTAGGCGAAAAGCATGACAATGCCGACCATCACGCCTTGCAACTTTGGTTGATCCGCGCCATGCAGGCCCGGCGTGCCCAGGGCAGCCTGCTTCTGGAAATGCTGCAACCGCAGCAGCAGTCACGGGTCGATGCGGTTGAAGGCCAGGCCCGGTTGCCGCAGGACCTGCCCAAGGCCCTGGCGTGGCAGGAGGGCTGGGACTGGCAGCTGTACGGGCCGATCGTACGTGAAGCACTGGGTAACCATATTCCCCTTCTGGCCGCCAACCTGTCGCCTGGCGAAATGCGCCAGGCCTACCGGCAGGCGGCGGCGGTGCCGGGGGCGCAGTCCAATGCCCCGTCAGTAAAGGCGGCATTGCTCGAGCAGGTGAGGGCCGGGCACTGTAATTTGCTCCCCGAGAGCCAGTTGCCGGCCATGCTGGCCGTTCAGCAACAACGCGACCGGCGCATTGCCGAGCGGCTGCTGGCAGCGCCGCAGCCTGCCTTGTTATTGGCCGGTGCATTCCACGCACGCAAGGACCTGGGCGTGCCGCTGCACCTTGCCGACCTGGGGGCCGAGGGGCAGAGCAAAGTGCTGCTGCTGGCCGAGGTCGGTCAGCAGGTCGAGGCGGGGATGGCAGACTTTGTGTGGTATACGGCTGCGATGCCGGAGCAGGACTATTGCGCACGGTTGCGTAGGTAGACGGGGAAGCGCCGGCGCTGACAATGCAGTGACAAGCAAAAAAAAGACCCGGCAAAAATGCCGGGTCAATAACCGTGATTAGCCTGATGAGGAGATAATCTGAGAGTCCGAACCAGGGGCTTTCAGCTTATCCAACCAGTCTCGCGACCAGTTGTGATAATCATAACGATTCTCATTATCGAGTCAATCCCCATCTGATGTTTATTTTGCATTTTTTTGCGCAGGGCATTTCGCATCCAGTTGTTGATTGAGCGCTTGCTTGCGCTCGGCCGGCAAATCGTTCCAGTGCATGTCCAGCAGCGCGCCTTCAATGGCGTACAGCAACACCTTCGACGCCCGGAATCCTCGGGTTTTCACGGCCTGGTACGCACCTACCGCGCCGAGTCGACGCAAATCCGATGCACTGTGGATACCGGCCGCATGCAACCACTGCGCGGAGGTCTTTCCAAGATTCTTCAGATGCTGCAATTCATCGTTCATCGAGCCTCCTTGCGATGGCTGAACGGGTATTAGGGGATAAATCGCGAGCAGGTCAGAGAGGAGTGTAGCGGGGGTTGGAAAATGCGCGGCCTTTTGCCATCGGGGGCGACGAGATGCCCTGTTTGCGGTGGGTGCAGGAATGCGGGCCGGCCAGTTGCCGGCCCGAATTGCGTTGAATCAAAGACCGGGCAAACGCTGACGGATCTGGTCGATCACCTGGTCCATGCTGCTGGCCTCCTGAGTATCAACACGTGTGCTCTGCTGCAGTTCAACGTCATCCAATGGCTCACGGCTGGCCTGCTGTGCCTTGACCACTTCCAGGGTGGCGTCCGACGGGTCGCTATTCTGGGCCAGGCGCTGCGCCAGCCAACTGGCGATGACCGCCTCCGGTGCCTGGCAATCGAGGATCAGCAGTGGCACGCCGGTATCGCTCGCGACCTCGGCTGCGGCCTTGCGGTGTTCGTGCTTGAGGTAAGTGGCATCGAGCACTACCGGGAAGCCTGCGCGCAGGATGGTCGCGGCAAGCTGGTGCAGGCGCTGGTAGGTGGCGGTGCTGGCATCGGTGTCGTAGATGCCGGTTTGCAGTTGGCCTGCTTCGGCTTTCTGCTGTTCACCGAACAGGCGCTTGCGCTCCACATCGGAACGCACGCGCACGGCGCCCAAGGCTTCGACCAGGCGCATGGCGACGTGGCTCTTGCCCACGGCCGAGACGCCATGGGTGATGGCCAGCAGGCGCGAAGGGATGGCGCTGTAGCTTTCAGCCAGGTTGGCGTAGTTGCGGTAGGTGCGCAGGCTGGTGGCGCGCTGCACGCCATCGGCATTGGCCGGCATGCTGAACAGGGCGATCTTGGCGCGGACCAGTGCGCGGTAGGCCTTGTAGAAGTTCAACACTTCCAGGCCTTCATAGTCGCCGGTCAGCTCCAGGTACTGGCTGACGAAGCGCCGCGCCAGGCATTTGAGGCCGCGGTCTTCCAGGTCCATGGCGAGGAAACCGGTGTCGGCCCAGACGTCGGTCATGCGGAACGGTTCATTGAACTCGATGCAGTCGAAGATCACCACCTTGCCATCGATCACAGTGGCGTTACCCAAATGAATGTCGCCATGGCATTCGCGGGTGAACCCATTGGCCTTGCGCGCCGCGAACAGGCCTTCAAGGCGTTCGAAACTGCTGCGCGCCCAGGCCTGCAGGTTGTCCAGCTGCTGCAGGTCGGCCTTGTCACTGAGGAATGGGCGGATCTGCTCGAAGTTCTGCTCGACCGGGGCCATGACGCTTTCAGGTGAGCCATAGGGCTGCTCGGCGGGCACTTTCGGAGTTTGCAGGTGGAATTCGGCGATCTGCCGGGCCATTTGGTCGATGTGTCCGGCATTGAGTTCACCGTTGGCCTGCAGGGTGTTGAGCATCTGCCCCTGCGGGAACTGGCGCATTTTCAGCGCGTACTCGATCGCCGCACCTTCACCGCCGAGCTGCGGGGCTTCGGCGCTGCCAGTGATCGGCAGCACTTCCAGGTACAGACCGTCGGTCAGGCGCTGGTTCAGGCGCAACTCTTCGTTACAGAAATGCTGGCGCTGATCAAGCCCGGTGAAGTCGAGAAAGCCGAAATTCATCGGCTTCTTGATCTTGTAGGCGTATTCGCCAGTGAGCAGGACCCAGGAGATATGCGTCTCGATGAGTTGGAACCCGTCCACGGGGTGAGGGTAGAGGGCAGGGTTCTGCAACGCTTTGATCAAGGCTTGGCTCACGGGAAATCCTTCCGGGGGCAGGGAATTCGAAGGCGCCATTATGGTCAATGGTGCCGCCCCTGCATACCGCCAGAGGGCGCCTGCCCAGCCTTTACAAAGTGCGTATAATCCGCCGCCATGACTCGAACCCGAAATTCCCGTACTCCTAAGAAACGCCCGACCGGCCGCTCGCGCGCCTGGCTGGGCTGGGCGTTGAAGCTCAGCCTGGTTGGCCTGGTGATCGTTGCCGGCTTCGCGGTTTACCTCGATGCTGTCGTCCAGGAGAAGTTCTCCGGCAAGCGCTGGACCATCCCTGCCAAGGTGTACGCCCGGCCGCTGGAGCTGTTCGTCGGCCAGAAGCTGAGCAAGAACGACTTCCTCACCGAACTCGATGCCCTCGGCTACCGGCGTGAAAGCGCGGCCAATGGCCCGGGCGCTGCGGCTGTCAACGGTAACACCGTCGACCTCAACACCCGCGGCTTCCAGTTCTACGAGGGTATGGAGCCCGCGCAGTTCGTGCGTGTGCGCTTCTCCGGCGACTACGTTGCCGGGCTGTCCGGCGCCAACAATGGCAAGCTGGATGTGGTGCGCCTCGAGCCGTTGATGATCGGGGGGATCTACCCGAAGAACCTCGAGGACCGCATCCTGATCAAGATCGATCAGGTGCCGCCGTACTTGCTCGAAACCCTGGTGGCAACCGAAGACCGAGACTTCTACAGCCACTTTGGCGTGTCGCCAAAGTCCATCGCACGCGCAATGTGGATCAACACCTCCTCCGGTTCCATGCGCCAGGGTGGCAGTACCCTGACCCAGCAGTTGGTGAAGAACTTCTACCTGACCAGCGAGCGCACCCTCAGCCGCAAGCTGACCGAAGCGATGATGGCCGTACTGCTGGAGATGCACTACGACAAGCGCGAAATTCTCGAGGCCTACCTCAACGAGGTGTTCGTCGGCCAAGATGGCCAGCGCGCCGTGCATGGCTTCGGCCTGGCCAGCCAGTTCTTCTTCAGCCAACCGCTGTCGGAGCTCAAATTGCACCAGATCGCCCTGTTGGTGGGTATGGTCAAAGGGCCGTCCTACTACAACCCGCGTCGCCACCCCGAGCGGGCTCTGGCGCGGCGTAACCTGGTCCTGGACCTTGTGGCCGAGCAGGGCGTTGCGAGCCAGGAAGCGGTCGATGCGGCGAAGAAGATGCCGCTGGGCGTGACCAAGCGAGGCAGCCTGGCCGACAGTTCGTTCCCGGCCTTCCTCGACCTGGTCAAGCGCCAGCTGCGCCAGGACTATCGCGACGAAGACTTGACTGAAGAGGGCCTGCGCATCTTCACCAGTTTCGACCCGATCCTGCAGATGAAGGCCGAAACCTCGATGAATGAGACCTTCAAGCGTCTGTCGGGGCGCAAAGGCGCTGACGAGGTCGAATCGGCGATGGTCGTGACCAACCCGGAAACCGGTGAGGTACAGGCCCTTATCGGCAGTCGTCAGGCCGGATTCGCCGGCTTCAACCGTGCCATCGATGCCGTGCGGCCGATTGGCTCGCTGGTCAAGCCGGCGGTGTACCTGACCGCGCTGGAGCAGCCGAGCAAGTACACCCTGACCAGCTGGGTGCAGGACGAGGCGTTTTCGGTCAAGGGCGCCAATGGCCAGGTGTGGCGCCCGCAAAACTATGACCGCCGCCCGCATGGCACCATTTACCTGTACCAGGGGCTGGCCAACTCCTACAACCTGTCGACCGCCAAGATCGGCCTGGAAGTGGGGGTGCCCAACGTCATCAAGACCATCGGCCGGCTCGGGGTCAATGTCGACTGGCCTGCGTTCCCGGCAATGCTGCTGGGGGCCGGTGGCATGTCGCCGATGCAGGTGGCGACCATGTACCAGACCATCGCCAATGGCGGTTTCAATACGCCGATGCGCGGCATCCGCAGTGTGCTCACCGCCGAAGGTGAGCCGCTCAAGCGTTACCCGTTCCAGATCCAGCAGACCTTCGATCCGGGCTCCATCTACCTGGTACAGAACGCGATGCAGCGGGTGATGCGCGAAGGTACCGGCCGCTCCGTGTACAACGTGCTGCCCAGGTCGCTGACCCTGGCGGGCAAGACCGGTACCAGTAACGACTCGCGTGACAGCTGGTTCTCAGGCTTCAGCCAGGACCTGCTGGCGGTGGTGTGGATGGGCCGTGACGATAACGGCAAGACGCCGTTCACTGGCGCCACCGGTGCCCTGCAGGTGTGGACCAGCTTCATGAAGAAGGCTGACCCGCTGCCGCTGGACATGCCGCAACCGGACAACGTGGTACAGGCCTGGATCGACCCCTACAGTGGGCAGGGTTCCGACGCAAGCTGTCCGGGGGCGGTGCAGATGCCGTATATTCGCGGGAGCGAACCGCCCGCCGGCGCGATCTGTGGCGGCGAGCAGAATCCGGCAGAATCGGTCATGGACTGGGTCAAAGGCTGGATGAATTAAGCCCTGGCAGCATTGATGAGGTGTGAAGTGAAAAAGTGGTGGTTTCCTGCCGTGACGGCACTGGTGGTGCTGCAGGGCTGTTCCAGCGTTCAGCGTGGCAACATCCCGGTTGTGGACTCAAGCACACGGGTGTCCAACAGTGAACGCGTGACGGCCAACCGCTCGGCGGCCGGCATCAGCAATGGCACCTCGCAGGCGCAGACCCTGCCTGAGGACTCCGGCGTGACCGTGATGATTCCGCAAGGTGCCGGTGCCACGGGCATCCAGACGTTCCCGGCAGGCAATGGCGTGGCCCCGATCAGCGCCACGCCGATTACCACTGGCCCCGGCACATCTGCACCGATGACGACCAACCCCAACCCGATCGCCGACGAACCGTTCGACATCGCGTCGATGAACAGTGCCCCGGCCGCTGCCAGCGCGCCAACCGGCATTCCGCGCAGCAGTGCGGCATCCGGGGGGCTGTCGGCTGACGAGCAGCTCGATGGCCCGGTGCTGGCATTGTTGACCACCGCCCAGTCGCAACAGGGCAGTGGCGACTTCAACGGTGCGGCCTCGAGCCTGGAGCGCGCCCAGCGCATCGCCCCGCGTGAGCCGCAGGTACTGTTCCGTCTGGCGCAGGTGCGCCTGTCCCAGGGCGATGCGGCGCAGGCCGAGCAATTGGCGCGCCGTGCCCTGACCTATGCCAATGGTCGCCCTGACCTTCAGGCCGAGCTGTGGAACACCATCGCCCAGGCCCGTGAGAAGCAGGGTGACAGCGCCGGCGCCGCGCTGGCCCGGCAAAAAGCGCGGGTCAACTCCTGATGATCGAGCAGCGCATTCTGGACATCGCCGACCACCTGCTGCTCATCGAGCGTGAGTTGATCGTGCAGGGCTGGTGGGCTGACGAGCCGCCAAGCGATGAGGCGCTGGCCAGCACAGTGCCTTTTGCGGTCGATAGCATGAGCTTCGAGCAGTGGCTGCAGTGGATATTCCTGCCGCGCATGAAGATCATCATCGAGCTTGGTCAACCGCTGCCCAACGCCTCGAGCATTCTGGTGATGGCCGAGACGGTGTTCGTCGACCGGCCGGAGCAGAGTCGTGAGTTGCGGCGCCTGCTGGCAGAGTTCGATCAATTGATCGCTGCTTGAGCCTGATTTCTTCTCTTTTTCCTTCAGGGGCCGCAGATTGTGGCCCTTTTTTGTGGAAAAGTTATTTTTCCTGCTGCTGTGTCGGTTTTTAGTGGTGGCAGGAATTCATCTTGAGGAAAAATTGGCAATAATTTTTCTTGACTTGTAGCCGCCAAATCACAAGAATCCAGTTTCCGCTTTAGAGGGACTGCCAGAAGCAGACCCGCTAAGCAGATCATGAGGCGCACACCCGCGCCGACCTGTTACACCCCGCAACGCGTTACCTCGCGCTGGGTGGGATAACCCCGCAACACTCAGGGGTGCTCCCAATACTTGCTCAGTCAGTGCTGACGTTCGCTCATGCTCTGCTTGGCAGTAAACCTATTAAGACCCGTCCACTAGGGACGGTATTCTGGCGTTTTAGAGGTGAACAACGTGGAGCTTTTATCTGGCGCTGAGATGGTCGTCCGCTTCTTGCGTGACGAAGGCGTTAAGCACATCTACGGGTACCCTGGTGGTGCTCTCCTGCATGTTTACGACGCCCTGTTCAAGGAACCGGAAGTCGAGCACATCCTGGTTCGTCACGAGCAGGCTGCTACCCATATGGCGGACGGCTACGCCCGCGCCACCGGCAAGGCCGGTGTGGTGCTGGTAACCTCCGGCCCGGGCGCGACCAATGCCATCACCGGTATTGCCACCGCTTACATGGACTCGATTCCGATGGTCATCCTGTCCGGCCAGGTGCCTAGCACCATGGTGGGTACCGATGCCTTCCAGGAAACCGACATGATCGGCATCTCGCGGCCGATCGTGAAGCACAGCTTCATGATCAAGCACGCTACCGAGATCCCTGAAGTTCTGAAAAAAGCCTTCTATCTGGCGCAATCCGGCCGTCCAGGCCCGGTCGTGGTCGACATTCCAAAAGATATGACCAACCCGGCCGAGAAGTTCGAATACGTCTATCCGAAGAAGGTCAAGCTGCGCTCCTACAGCCCGGCAGTGCGTGGCCACTCCGGCCAGATCCGCAAGGCTGCCGAGATGCTGCTGGCTGCCAAGCGTCCGATCGTCTATGCCGGTGGCGGTGTGATTCTCGGTGGTGGCTCCGAAGCGCTGACCGAAATCGCCAAGTCGCTGAACCTGCCAGTCACCAATACCCTGATGGCCCTTGGCTGCTTCCCGGGTACCGACCGCCAGTTCCTGGGCATGCTCGGCATGCACGGTAGCTACACCGCGAACATGGCCATGCACAATGCCGATGTGATTTTCGCGGTCGGCGCACGCTTCGATGACCGCGTGGTCAATGGCCCGGCCAAGTTCTGCCCGAATGCCAAGATCATTCACATCGACATCGATCCGGCGTCGATCTCCAAAATGATCAAGGCCGATGTGCCGATCGTGGGCCCGGTCGACAGCGTGTTGAACGAGATGCTGGGCATCCTCAAGGAAATCGGCGAGCAGCCAGACAAGGCAGCGGCCGAAGCCTGGTGGAAGCAGATCGACGAGTGGCGCGGTAATGGCGACCTGTTCCCCTACAACAAGGGCGACGGCAGCGTCATCAAGCCGCAGACCGTCATCGAGACCTTGTGCGAAGTGACCAACGGCGATGCTTTCGTCACCTCCGACGTCGGTCAGCACCAGATGTTCGCAGCACAGTACTACCGCTTCAACAAGCCGAACCGCTGGATCAACTCCGGTGGCCTGGGCACCATGGGCTTCGGTTTCCCGGCAGCCATGGGCATCAAGCTCAATTTCCCGGATCAGGACGTGGCCTGCGTGACTGGCGAAGGCAGCATCCAGATGAACATCCAGGAGCTGTCCACCTGCATGCAGTACGGCCTGCCGGTGAAGATCGTCAACCTGAACAACGGCGTGCTGGGCATGGTCCGTCAGTGGCAGGACATGGCCTACAACGGCCGTCACTCGCACTCCTATGTCGAGTCGCTGCCTGACTTCATCAAGCTGGCCGAGGCCTATGGCCATGTGGGTATCCGCATCACCAGCCTGAAGGACCTCAAGCCGAAGCTCGAAGAAGCCTTCGCGATGAAGGACCGCCTGGTGTTCATCGACATCGCGGTCGACCGTACCGAGCACGTCTATCCGATGCAGATCAAGGATGGCTCGATGCGTGACATGTGGCTGAGCAAGACGGAGCGTACCTGATATGCGGCACATCATTTCCCTGCTGCTGGAAAACGAACCCGGTGCTCTGTCCCGCGTGGTCGGCCTGTTCTCCCAGCGCAACTACAACATTGAAAGCCTGACCGTGGCGCCCACCGAAGACCCGACCCTGTCGCGTCTGACGCTGACCACCGTTGGCCATGACGAAGTGATCGAACAGATCACCAAGAACCTCAACAAGCTGGTCGAAGTGGTCAAGCTTGTCGACCTGTCGGAAAGCGCTCACATCGAGCGTGAACTGATGCTGGTCAAGGTCAAGGCCACCGGTGCCCAGCGTGCCGAGATCAAGCGCACCACGGACATCTTCCGTGGCCAGATCGTCGACGTTACCGCCAGCGTGTACACCTTACAGCTCAGTGGTACCAGCGACAAACTGGACAGCTTCATCCAGGCCATCGGCACTGCATCGATTCTCGAAACCGTGCGCAGTGGCGTCACCGGCATTGCCCGTGGCGACAAAGTGCTCAGCATCTGAATTCAAAAATTAGCGATGGCTCCGCAGGGGCCGAGATATAACCAGGGGTATTTCATGAAAGTTTTCTACGATAAAGACTGCGACCTTTCCATCATCCAGGGCAAGAAAGTCGCCATCATCGGTTACGGTTCCCAGGGCCACGCCCAAGCGTGCAACCTGAAGGACTCCGGTGTAGACGTTACCGTCGGTCTGCGTAAAGGTTCGGCTACCGTTGCCAAGGCTGAAGCCCACGGCCTGAAAGTGGCCGACGTCGCCACCGCCGTCGCTGCTGCCGACCTGGTCATGATCCTGACCCCGGACGAGTTCCAGGGCGCTCTGTACAAGAACGAAATCGAGCCGAACATCAAGAAAGGCGCCACCCTGGCCTTCTCCCACGGTTTCTCGATCCATTACAACCAGGTCGTTCCACGTGCCGACCTCGACGTAATCATGATCGCGCCGAAGGCCCCGGGCCATACCGTGCGTTCCGAGTTCGTCAAAGGCGGCGGTATCCCTGACCTGATCGCTATCTACCAGGACGCCTCCGGCAACGCCAAGAACGTCGCCCTGTCCTACGCTTCGGGCGTTGGTGGCGGCCGTACCGGCATCATCGAAACCACCTTCAAGGACGAGACTGAAACCGACCTGTTCGGTGAGCAGGCCGTTCTGTGCGGCGGTACCGTCGAGCTGGTCAAAGCCGGTTTCGAAACCCTGGTCGAAGCTGGCTACGCGCCGGAAATGGCCTACTTCGAGTGCTTGCACGAGCTGAAGCTGATCGTCGACCTCATGTACGAAGGCGGCATCGCCAACATGAACTACTCGATCTCCAACAACGCCGAATACGGTGAGTACGTCACCGGTCCGGAAGTCATCAACGAAGAATCCCGCAAGGCCATGCGCAACGCTCTGAAGCGCATCCAGGACGGCGAGTACGCGAAGATGTTCATCTCCGAAGGCGCCACCAACTACCCATCGATGACCGCCAAGCGTCGCAACAACGCCGCTCACGGTATCGAAGTCATCGGCGAGCAGCTGCGTTCGATGATGCCGTGGATCTCGGCTAACAAAATCGTCGACAAGACCAAGAACTGAGTCTTATCGAATGACGAAAAACGCGGCTTCGGCCGCGTTTTTTCGTTCTGGCATTCAGCTTCTGGTATAAAGCAGACCAGTGGCCTGCCGTCAGAACCTGTTTCGCGGGCCCGTGTCGAACATTTTCCATCCTGTTGCAAGGTACCCTCCATGAGCGAACGTCCCGAAGAGCCGAACAAGCCCTCCGACGCCGAAAGCCTGCTACCTGTCGATGAGCACGTTGAAGAAGGGCATGATGCCGAAGGGCGCAAGGTGCGCCATCGCGGTATCTATCTGTTGCCCAACCTGTTCACCACCGCCAACCTGTTTGCCGGTTTCTATTCCATAATCAACTCGATGAGCGCGCAGAGCGCCCTCAGTGCTGGCGACCCGCGCGAGGCGAGCAAGTACTTTGCCTTTGCCGCCATCGCCATCTTCGTGGCCATGGTGCTCGACGGCCTCGATGGCCGTGTCGCCCGCATGACCAACACCCAGAGCGCCTTCGGGGCCGAGTACGACTCGTTGTCGGACATGGTCGCCTTCGGCGTGGCCCCGGCCCTGCTGGCCTTTGGCTGGGCGCTGGGCGACATGGGCAAGGTCGGCTGGATGGTCGCCTTCATCTATGTGGCCGGTGCCGCGCTGCGCCTGGCGCGTTTCAATACCCAGGTCGGTACTGCCGACAAGCGCTACTTCATCGGCCTGGCCAGCCCAGCTGCCGCTGGTGTGGTCGCCGGTACCGTATGGGCCTTCAGCGACTATGGTATCCAGGGCTCCAAGTTGTCGTTCCTGGTGGCACTGCTGGTTGCCGCCGCCGGTATGTTGATGGTCAGCAACATCAAGTACAACAGCTTCAAGGAGCTCGACCTCAAGGGCCGCGTGCCGTTCGTGGCGATCCTGGCGGTGGTGCTGGTGTTTGCCGTGGTATTCAGCGACCCGCCGCGCATCTTGCTGCTGATTTTCCTTGCCTACGCCGCTTCTGGTCCGATCCAGTTCCTGCTCAAAGGCCGCCATCGTAAATCCTGAATGATTTAATGATGGAATAACCCTGCGGCTCCATAGTCTTACTGGTACATCCGTTAACCAGTGCTGTGGAGCCGTCATGCTCATAAAGCTTCCCAGGTCTTCCGATTGCAAGGCATCGGAGATCACTCCCGAAAGCATCTACCTTTCCCGTCGTACCCTGTTGGGTGGCTCCATGGCCGGCGTTGCGCTGGGTGCGATGCCCTTTGCGGCGCGCGCGGCCCAAACATCGCGTTACGCAGATGTCGAGGCAGGCAACGCACCGGCCTGGTTCACCAGCAAGCTGGCTGACACGCGTTGGCAAGCGGTGACGGTAAAAGACGAGGCGATCACGCCCTTCAAGGATGCCACTCATTACAACAACTTCTATGAGTTCGGGCCTGATAAAGGCGACCCCGCCGCCAATGGCGGGAGCCTGAAGACCGAACCCTGGTCGGTGGTGGTCGATGGTGAGGTTGGCAAGCCCGGGCGTTATGCGCTGGAAGACTTTGTCAAACCCTACGCGCTTGAGGAGCGTATCTATCGGTTACGCTGCGTGGAGGCCTGGTCAATGGTCATCCCCTGGTTGGGCTTTCCCCTGGCCCAAGTGCTCAAGCAGGTTGAGCCGACCTCAAAGGCGCGTTATGTACGGTTCGAGACCCTGCAGGATCCGCAGCACATGCCTGGGCAGCGTTCGGGCTTCGCGTTGATCGATTGGCCGTACGAAGAGGGCTTGCGCCTGGATGAGGCGATGAACCCGCTGGCCATCCTGGCGGTCGGCATGTATGGGCGCGAGTTGCCCAACCAGAACGGTGCGCCGCTGCGCCTGGTGGTGCCGTGGAAGTACGGGTTCAAGAGTATCAAGTCGATCGTGCGGATCAGTCTGGTGGCCGAACGGCCGCGCACGACCTGGGAGAGTCTTGCGCCTGATGAATATGGTTTCTATGCCAACGTGAACCCCGAGGTCGATCACCCGCGCTGGAGCCAGGCGCGCGAACGGCGCCTGCCCAGTGGCCTGTTCAGCCCCAACGTGCGACAGACACAGATGTTCAATGGCTACGCCGATGAAGTGGCGTCGCTGTACGCTGGCCTCGACCTGCGGAAGAACTATTGATGCGTTATCCCTGGCTGCGCCTGGCTATCTTTATAGTGGGTTGTCTGTTTCCGCTGTGGTGGTTGTATGAGGCGGCGATGAACCTGCTCGGACCGGACCCGGGGAAGATCCTTATGGATCGGCTTGGGCTGGGGGCGTTGATCTTCCTTTTGATCACGCTGAGCATGACGCCGCTGCAGAAGCTGACAGGCTGGTCGGGGTGGATCGTTGTGCGTCGGCAACTGGGGTTGTGGTGTTTTGCCTATATCGTGCTGCACCTCCTTTGCTACCTGTTCTTTATCCTGGGGCTGGATTGGGGGCAGTTTGCCGTCGAGCTGCGCAAGCGGCCGTACATCATTGTGGGGGCGCTCGGCTTCCTTGGCTTGCTGGCGTTGGCGGTGACTTCCAATCGTTACAGTCAGCGGCGCTTGGGCGCGCGCTGGAAGAAACTGCACAAGCTTGTGTATGTGATTCTCGGCTTGGGTCTGCTGCACTTCCTGTGGATTGTGCGCTCCGATCTGCGCGAGTGGGCGATCTACGCGGCCATTGCTGGCGTGTTGATGGTGCTGCGGGTGCCGGCGGTGGCGCGGCGAGTGCCTCGAATCATGGGGCGTCGGGGAAGGGTGGCTTCCTAGGCGCTAAAAGGACAATGGCGAACACCTGCTGTGCTTGATAGGGCCATTTCCGCCTATATTTCAATTTCTTGAAATTAAGCCTTGACGGGCGTTCGAATCCCCTTATAATTCGCCCCACTTCCAGCGTAGTCGGAACGAGAAACTCCTTGAAATTCAAAGAGTTGCTTAATCC
>NZ_MOMO01000231.1:0-13511 GCF_009933855.1 Pseudomonas sp. SG-MS2
AAGTACGGGCACTTATCGCTATGACAGCCTGGGGCGGCGGATTGCCAAAACCGCTGAAATCGGCGGCACCTCGGAGCAGAAGCACTTCCTCTGGCAAGGGCTGAGGATGCTGCGTGAGGAGACGCCGGGGCAGAGCATTCTGTATCTCTATGAGCCGGGTAGCTATGCGCCGTTGGCGCGGGTTGACCAGACGGAAGGGGACGAGCAGAAGGTCTATTACTTCCATAACGATCAGATCGGTACGCCGCTGGAGCTGTCCGATAGCCAGGGCGAGATTGTTTGGCAGGCGACGTATCGGTCTTGGGGAGCGATCGAGCAGCTGACGATCAATGAGGTCGAGCAGAATCTGCGATTCCAAGGGCAGTATCAAGATGATGAGACAGGGCTGCACTACAACACGTTCCGTTATTACGATCCCTTGGTGGGGCGCTTTGTTACGCTAGACCCGATAGGTATAGATGGTGGGCTCAATCTGTATCGGTACGTCCCGAATCTAACTAGCTGGGTGGATCCGTGGGGCTGGGCTTGCAATAGGCCTGGCGGATACAAAGCTGGTGACGTTGATGCTCACGGCAATTTATCACCTCAAGTGAACAGGGCTGTGGGTAATAAGAATATTGCTGCGGATGATTTCGTGCAGTCACACCACTTTATCCAGCATGAATGGGCTAAGCTCAATGTAAAAGGATATAAGAGGAATAGTGCGCCAGCAATTCTGCTCAAAAGTAGTTCTGGCGAGTCGCATGCTATGATCTCTGCCATGCAGCGGGCAAGGCGCAAGTCGTTAGGCTTTAGCGGTACATTAAGGGACGAATTCAATGTTGCGTACAAGGAGATGATCGACGCTGGGGTCCTTCCGGATGCTGCGAAACGGGCAGCGGCTAAATCATATAAATATTACGAAGCTTTGGGAGTATTTAACTGATGGTTATTTTTACTGAGCGTCACGGGGCTGCTTCTGCTGCGAGCATTGAAGCTTTGCGTAACGCTCTTGGTATTTCCAATAGGGCATGGATTGTTGACTTCTGGAGAAAAAGTGATGGAGCACTCTTGAATGATCAGGTCTTGATTTATTCCGTTAGCGATATTGAAGAGCGCAATAATACATTTGAAGTCGAAGATAG
The DNA here is from genome assembly GCF_009933855.1 of Pseudomonas sp. SG-MS2. Classification (NCBI taxonomy): domain Bacteria; kingdom Pseudomonadati; phylum Pseudomonadota; class Gammaproteobacteria; order Pseudomonadales; family Pseudomonadaceae; genus Pseudomonas; species Pseudomonas sp. SG-MS2. The sequence goes on from NZ_MOMO01000231.1 coordinate 1,125, forward strand.
TTTTAAAGGAATGATTGCCGTTGGAGATGATTCTGGTGGCCGATTAATTTTAATAAATAAATGTGGGGAGGGGGGTTTTTTTCTTGTGGATTCAGGGAACACGACTCTGGACGGATGTGACCGATTCGAAACTATCGAAAAGCTTTTAGATTATATTGAGGAGGATGAGGGAGAGGGAGAGGTCGCGACAGCTGGTTTAGGTGACATCTTCAGTAAGGGAAGCTGCAAGCCAAGCATTGAAGAAGTTGTTGATATAAAGAAAATGCTAGGGCTAAATTATTCGATTGTGCAGCTAAAGGCTATATTGGCTAAATCTGGGCAGGTTGTAATGAAATCTGTTTACGCTCAGAAATACCAAGAGGCCCTAAAAAGATTTTCGCATATTATTGAATTTAGGTAATTTTACGATTCTAAGTTATGAGTTACTTCATGGTCGAAATTTACGCCGTTGGTCCTCAGATCGCGTAATCTTTTGTTGTAAAAGATGGTCCTGCCCATTTGGTCGCTTACGGTGGTGCTCTTCAATTTGCTGATTTATAGTCTGAATTTGCTCATTAAATGGAATTTTTAAGGGAGGCGTTGCTGGTTGGACCCACACTGCGCATTTCTCAGCTGAATGACACTCCTGCTCCAGATGATCTCGTATATGATTGAAGATGAATAGTTTCAAAGGTGCTACAGGAGCAGATGTAGAGTATAAGTGGCCATCTAGTGATGCTAAGTCTTCTGAAGTTTGGAGCGCTAAGTCGAAAAAGACTCAGAAGGTATCTGGTTCAGGTTGCGGATAGGTAGGTGTAAATATGAGTGAATTTATTGCATCAACTATAGAGTGTTACGAAGAGGACGGGGTGGTTACAATTGCGCTAGGCGATGATCCTATTGATCCAAATGGTTATATTGTCATAACGCGACTAGATGATGAAGATAATATTTATATTGATGAAGGTATTGGGTTTCAAACCGCTCAGTCTAGCCATGAGGTAGCAAATTCTATCGATGAAGTCATTCTGCATAGTGACGGCTTAGAGGTAGTAGTGAAACAGGAGTTTATTGGGCATTGCGGAGCGGGTAGATTCTTTGGAAGATTCCCTGATGAGATAAATTCATCTAAAGAGAAAGTTGCTTTGTTGCGCTCGTATTTAAAGGATATTTTTGATGGTAGCCATGTAAGGCTCATCATGTAGCAGAGGAGTGGAAAGGCCTAAGTGCGAATACTGTTTATTGTTTTTTGGCGTCCGATTGGTCTTAGATGTATTTAAGGCAGTCGATCGCAAACCTGCAGTGTTAGCGGAAGTTAGACAAGATCAACTGTATCAACCGCTGGCGAAAACAATAGTATCGCTACGACCCGTGGGGCAACCTGATCGAGAAGCGCTCGGGGTATAGCAAGCTTCAGAGTTTTGCCTATGACTGTGAGAACCGGCTGGTGCGTGCCGAAACGCTGGTCAACGGCAAGCTGGAAAGTACGGGCACTTATCGCTATGACAGCCTGGGGCGGCGGATTGCCAAAACCGCTGAAATCGAAGGCGCGACGGAGCAGAAGCATTTCCTCTGGCAAGGGCTGAGGATGCTGCGTGAGGAGACGCCGGGGCGGAGCATTCTGTATCTCTATGAGCCGGGTAGCTATGCGCCGTTGGCGCGGGTTGACCAGGCGGAAGGGTAGGAGCAGAGGGTCTACCACTTCCACACCGATCAGATTGGTACGCCGCTGGAGCTGACTGATAGCGAAGGCCATATTGTCTGGCAGGCGACATATCGGTCTTGGGGCGCGATTGACCAGCTGATGGTTAATGCAATCGAGCAGAACCTGCGCTTTCAAGGCCAATACTGTGACCTTGAGACAGGACTACATTACAATACTTATAGATATTTTAATCCGCAGATTGGGCGTTTCGTAACGCAAGATCCGTTGAGTATCGACGGTGGAATGAATCTCTATGAGTATGCTCTAAATCCGATCCTATGGTTAGATCCACTTGGTCTGTCCTGTGGGTCCGACGCGAAAAACTTGCAGACAGCCTCGGGAGTAAACCAGTAGGCGGAGGGCAGTATGATGCGCATCACATCATTATGTCCAATTCAAAGGACGTCAGAATGATAGCCTTGAGAAAGCAAATGAAAGAACTGGGAATCGATATAAATGACAAGAAAAATGGAATTTGGTTGCCAAATACAGAATCTGCTAGAGTTCCCGGTACACTGGCAACGCCGCACAAGGGTGCCGGCATACATGGGAATGCCTACAAACAACATGTATATGATTCGTTGGTTGGTAGAACAACGAAGAAAGAGTTTTTGAGTGGGCTTGCTGAACTGAAAGAGCAATTAAATAGTGGTAAGACTTTTGCTGTTAGGAGGTAGCTGTGGTTCCCGATCAATTTAAGAGCTTACTTAAGATTCTAAAGTCTAAGCTTGAGGCTGATCTTTCTGAAGGCGCAGATATGCAGTACATTGCAAATGAAGAGATAAAATGGTCTAAAGGTCCAAGCTTTTCTGTATTGCCTTATGGGCTGGAACTGTCTGGGGTGACTCCGTCTCCGATCCTGAGTTCGGAGCCAAAGAGCAAAAAAAATTGTTTTAAGTTTTATTCTGCGGAGCAGTGTGGGTTTTATAAGTCTGATGTATATGGTGTGAACTCTACAGTGATAGAAACTGAGATATATCAGGTGGAGGGGCAGTCGACTTATTCAGTACGTTTTGACGATGACGGGGAGGCGATTAGGGCATCTGGGGTTGTATTTGAAGGTGGAGTTCCAAATATATCATGTTGCCTGGACGAAGATGGTGAATACTGGTGTTATGAGTATAGGTGTGAAGAAGGGCGGGTAGTGTCCATGATTACATATGCCAGTAATAGTGTTCCTGGTACAGAGATATTCGTAGAGCGAGATGGTGAAAATGTTACAGGGCTATATTTTCGCAATAAAGATTCAAAAGTTTACGTTTATAGAATCTAGCTATTGGGATTGAGTTATCTCTCAAGGTTAATGGTCCGGCTTGTTCCATGATCTGGAAATTGGCTCAGATAAGTGTGAGGGTGCTTTAGTGCGCAAGAATCAAACCATCAAATACACTTGGGGCGATATCCTTGCTTTTAAAGTTGATGAGAAAAAGTATGGGTTTGCGAGGCTGATAAGAAAGAAAGAGCTGGGTTATGAAGCAGGTCCCGCTTTGGCGTTTGGCCCTCAACTCTTGGTTTATGCCCATGATGCAACAAGCTTCGAGGATTTTCTAAGATATCAATCGAGGGCAGTTCCGAGCGCTTGAAGCACAAATTGCAAACCTAGTTAGTAAAAAAGGGGGTGTCGACGTTGAACTTAACTTTATTTACGGTAATGGCGGTGCTCGACCTACATCGATAATGTATGATGTATATCGTAAATATGGTCACCCAGCAAGTAAAAAGGAGTGGAAAATCTAAATGTTGATTCCATTGAGTGATACTGAAAAAGCAATATCGTGCGCGGATCTTGACTTTTTGGAAGAGGTATTGGGCGGCAGGCTGCCGCCGGAGTTTCGTCGGTTGTACTTGTCATCGAATGGCGGTTATATTGACGATGCGCAAGGTGGGAATGATTTGTTGCTTACTGGATTTGTCCCTATTAAGTATGGTCGCATTCCAATGGACATAGCGTATAGAGAGTTGGTCGAGGATTTTCCGTAAATGAAAGGGCGAGTGCCGTTTGCGTTTGATGAGGGTGGTAACTATTTTTTGCTTACTCTGTCAGGAGAAGAGCAAGGTGAAGTCGGGTTGTGGATTATGGATACTGAGGAGTATCATGTGGTTGCAGATGCTTTTCCTGAGTTTTTAAGTCGTCTCAATCAATGAGCTTTGAATCTTTAGGTTTTGCGTGGTTGCTGTCGCATATAGAAATCTCATGCGCTCCAATTCTCGTGTTCGCTTGCTGTTTTAGGTGATGTTGAACTTGGACGGCCAGGTGATCAGCGACATGGAGCGCGACGACTTGCACCGTGAGGTGTATCGCACGCAGGGCAAGCTCACCAGTTGCTTTGGCTACGATGCGATGGGGCGCAAGCCCTGGCAGTTTGCGTCCACGCTGCTGGCCGAAAAGCTGACACAGGTGCACAACACCGGTATCAACACCTCGTTGCTGGTGGAGCATGCGTACAACCCGATTCACCGTCGCTAACAGTACGGCCCGGCGGGCGAATTGGTGCGCACGCTGGACAAGCTGCGTGGCAAGATCAAGTACGAATACGAAACCAACGGCCAGTTGCATAGCCGCGATACCGGGGCCCTCGTAGGTAGCGAAGCGTTCCGCTACGACCCGGCGGCCAACCGGCTGGACTTCAATGCGCGGCAACTGGAGAAGGTCAGAGATAACCGCATCAAGCGCTGGCGGGATCAGGAGTACCGCAACCGCTGAAATCGGCGGCACCTCGGAACATAAGCATTTCCTCTGGGAAGGACTGAAGATGCTGCGCGAGGAGACGCCGGGGCAGAGCATCTGTATCTCTACGAGCCGGGTAGCTATGCGCCGTTGGCGCGGTGGATCAAGCGGAGGGGGAAGAGCAGGAGGTCTACTACTTCCATACCGATCAGATTGGCACGCCCCTAAAAATGAGCAATAGCGAGGGCGAGATTGTCTGGCAGGCGACGTATCGTTTCCTGGTATACAGCCTCCAGGGTTCATTGCCGGTGCAGACTCAAACAGGGCTCGCGGCCACTTATTGGGCTGTCAGCTAGGCGGCTCAGGAGAAGATTTCAGAAACATAATTACTAATCAGCAGCGACCGGCTAATACACCTGTTATGAGTGCAGTTGAGGGGCGGATTGGTAAGGCTTTGGAGCAGGGGCGGGTTGTGGATGTTAATATAGCACCGATTTACCCCGGTCCCTCTAGGATTCCAGCCGGGATTACTATCAAGGTGGAGGGGTCGGGGGGTAGCATGTTGCAGTACTTAAACCTCCTGGGATGTGATTATGTCAATAAATAACCTTCTTGTAGTATTGACGCCTCCTGCCACACCTAATGAAGCGGGTGCTGGGAAACAGTGGCCAATGATTGATGGGATGTTTTTCCCTTCGGACTATGTTGAGTTCATAAATGTATATGGGTCAGGGAGGATAGCGGATTTCTTGATTGTATTTAACCCTTTTAGTCAAAATGAAGACATCAATTTTTTTGATCAGTTTAGGTTGGTTTTAGGTAGTTTTAATGATCTGGTAGCGTCTGATAGTGAATATTTTAAATATCCTCTTTATCCTGTAGAGAACGGGCTGATTCCGGTAGGTGTTACGGATAATGGAGATTGCATTTTTTGGGTTGTGACCTCGAAGCAAAATAGCGACGAGTGGCATGTGGCGATTATTGCCTCTAGGTCGCCAGAAATTGAATATTTTAAAGATAATTTGACTGCCGTGCTTGAGGGATTGCTCATAGGTCGATTAAGTTCGAGCTCACTACCCAGTGGTTTTGCTTCTGCCGGCATTCGTTTCGATATCATTTAGCCTGTTGGTCATAAGGGGTAATGGTAGAGAGTTGGCGGGCCATCAGAAAGGAGGCTACGAGTTGATTGCAGTCATAAAAGGAGTGGGCACATGGTAGACGACAGTAGACTGGATTGTCGCAGCTCCAAAGAAAGCCGTAACCTGGATAACCTCCCGATTGGCCAATAGTTTTCGTTGCTACGGGGCGTCGCCGAAATGGGTGGACGAGCCAAGCTGGCGATTTCTGGGTAATACGCCAATGGATTTTGTGCATCAGTTTGAAGTGGAGGGTTGCTCGAGTGGCGATCGTTACGAGGATTTGATGACGTATGTATTTTTTGGTCAAAAAGACCGTCAGGATGATGGTTTGGAAATGGTTGTAAAACTGGTCTAGCAATATAAGAATGAGCCGGGAACTATTTTAGTTGATTGAATGTTGAATTGTCGCCTTATTTGTCTATATGTATTAGATGTCTAGTGAATTCGGGTGTGGTGATTGGTTTGAGGTTCGTCTGGAGTGACGCGTAAACGGTAGCACGGGTTTTGCTCATTAAAATTGAGGATGAGCCATGGAAGTGGCTGCCAACTTTGTCTCAGCCACTTCTTGCGTTTTCTTGGTTCTGACCTGAGTTTTAAGGTCAAGATTAACCCTATCATTAGGTTATCGACATTGAGCGAAAATCCCGGGCGGCTACCTTGCCGGGCGCTTCATCGTTGGCCCGGCCATAGAACGTGCGATCGGCGGTTTCACCGGTAATCCTGTAGATATGACGACTGGCCGCAAATTGCTGGCCTACGAAACGGGTTCTGTCCTGCCAGGGACGATGCCAATCGAGTGGCCACGCTTCTACGCCAGCGACCTGGCTATCGACAGCGTGCTGGGCCGAGGCTGGGTGCTGCCTTGGAAGCAAAGCCTGCGCCGCAGCGGCGGCTTCGTGTATCACACTGATAAGACTGTTCTTAACACGATCGGCCCTGGCGAACGCAGTATGAGGATGAGTCTTGGTTCAGACACCTAGCGCTTACAAAATACGGACCCTAGGCCGAAAGGCGCTAGATCGACATGTTAGGAAAGAAATTATGAATTATTTTACAATGTTGCATGAAGTAGTTGAAGGGGGGTATACGGATGGCGAGGTTTCATTCTCTCCGAAGCTCAATGACTACTATCAAGTAGGGAAATGCATTTCGTTAAAAGGGCTATCAATTACTGTAGTGCTGGATAAAAAAATTCGCAGTCTGAAATCTGATTTTTTCTTAACTGCATGCGGTGCATTTTTTGGCTCGAGGGAATTAAGTGTTGTATTTGAAGAGTTAGATTCTAACGCTGAACTTGTAAAGGCTGAGGTGAAATATTTTGACGGCAGGCCTGTAGAAAAAGATTACTTTTTAATACACTTGAATCAGAAGATAAAATGCTTCGACTATGAGCGTTCAGATTACTCTGGTAAAGCTATGATTTTAAAAAAATTGAAGTCGGGTGAGTTGGATGCTGAGTACCTGGCCCGAGGTGTAACAAAGCTGTGTGTTGATGAATCAAAAGCAGATGGTTCTCATTTCTTGTTTTTGGGTGACGTCATTTGGATTGATCCGATCGTGTCGGAGGTTTTTGTCAGTAAGGTCGAAAGCAAGAAGCTCGCGATAAGGTTTGTTGCTCTCGGTTGAGCAATTGGCTTGGCGGGTGTTTTTATGCGTTGATATGCTAAGTATGGGGGATGGAGTTCGATCAAGTTTATTTATCAGGGGTGCTCAGGGTCGCCAACCACAAAATGATCTTTAAAATAGCTGGTTTGGACGTCGATGCCAACTTTGTCTCATTACGCTTCCAGCTTTATGTGCTGCTAGAGTTGTATTGCTGGCCGTGATGTTGCATGAGGTTAATTAGTTTTTTGCATGTTTTGGCAGGGCTGCCCTGTCGCTGGCGGCGGCGCCAGCCGCTACGTGGTCGAAGCGGTAGCCCGGTAAACCTGACCACCGGCCGCAAACTCATCCCCGACGAAATCGACTTCAGCCTGCCCGGCCTGATGCCCATCGAGGGGGCGCGCTTCTACGCAAGCGACCTGACGGTCGACAGCGTGCTCGGCCGCGGCTGGGTACTGCCGTGGGAACAAAGCCTGCGCCGCAAGGGCAGATAGCCGTATTCATTTATCCCCTGATCAGCATCACGTACTTCATCATTCGCTATCGTTTTCTGAAAAGCGTGCCGCCTGAGCGGCTGGTACATGTAGTGCCTTGGAGCCATATTTATGAAGGGCGCAGGATTTCTGCGTTCATTCTGATCGCTTCTGTACTAGCGTGTGGGTACGCGCTGTATAATCACGTTTGGTAGATAAGTTCCCCCACGTGAGATCACGTTGGCTAGTACTCCATTGGTGTCATAATCGAGCCATTTGAGAGCCCATGATCACCGCATCGCCTTATCGAACTGGCCCATCACTTGGCTTTGTATGAAAACTCCTGAAGGCGCTGACAAGCCGGCTCCAACGGTGGCAGCGATACACAATTTTTCGTACGGAGCCTAGTTGTCCTCGATGGGCGAGCCCGCCGCTTGCTGACCTACCGCTGCATCCCCAATTCGGCATCATCCAGCAGCGCCTTGGCCAGCGCGCTCAGGTAATAGGACGCCCAGATCAGTTGCGGGTTTTCTTCCATCAGCCCGGTGATGGTCAGGTCGCGCACACACCCCATCAGCTCCGAGGCTTGCTCCCGGGCATCTTGGCAGGGGATGCCTGGGGCGATGCAGAACAGGGGTTGGGTTTGGCCCTCTGCCTGGTAGAACATGGTTTTACCGGGTGTGGTGTATTCGTTTGTGCCGTCTTTTGGCATTGGTTGGCTCCCTGAAAATGCGGGTGCCTGGGCTGGCCCTTTCGCCGGAAAACCGGGCCCACACGGGTTCACCGAGCGCCTAAGGGTCGTCTACAACCTCAGGGGCGGCGCCGTGCGAGTGGTTAGCCTTTGAAAGAGCCAGGCCAGGCCTGACGTGATGCGACTTAGTGCAACGTTCTCGGCTCTGTCGGCATTTGCACTTGCGCCAAGGCCACCTCAAGCAATTTGCGCAAGGTTTCGAGCTCGTGCATGGAGGTCATGATCAACAAGGAGGAGGGCGATTTGGGTTGCATCATCATCGCCTGCTGGGCAACGGCTTCTGCGCAAAGTGCGTAGTCAGCAGCCATCATGAGTGTGTCTTCCAGGGAGTGGGAAGTGTAGGGTGGATCGGGGACTATCTTCAGCATGCTTACGCTCCAACAATGGTTGAGCTGCAAGCCGCCTTGCTGTCAAACAAGAGGGAGGCAGCTGTACGCGGGTTGACAGACCGAGATTGTTGGCACTCGGCGCACACGAAGGTGCCCGCACGTACAGCCGCCATAAGCGTATGCACACGGACAACAATCGACGGCCTGTCAAAGCCGGTCGCTGAATTGGCAGCGACCGGCCGAGACTATGGCCCACGTTTAGCGCGTGCAACGAAAAACAGGCGTCGGCAGTATCTTTGGGAAACGGACTACAAGAAAGGGAATTAATCTGATTTTTTCAGCCGGTTTCTGTAGGAAAACATTCCCGCCCATGTGATGTTCCACCACGTGAAACTACATTCAATTGTGCTCCCGCCCCACTCGCGCTTAGCTGTCCGCAACCACGACCTGCCTAAACCGTCGTGATCTCAAAGCGAACAACAAGAACGGGACCCACCCGCGCGAGGAGATTCCACATGCAGCAACACCAGCACATCCTGGCCTGGCTCAACGACGTGGCCAGCGACCTGCACGCCATCCGCCACGATATCCACGCCCACCCCGAACTCGGTTTCGAAGAAAGCCGCACCGCGGCCCTGGTCGCGCAACTGCTCAAAGACTGGGGCTACGAAGTGCACACCGGCATCGGCAAAACCGGTGTGGTCGGCGTGCTGCGCAATGGCAGCAGCCCACGCAAACTGGGCCTGCGTGCCGACATGGACGCGCTGCCCATCGTAGAAGCCACCGGCGCTGAATACACCAGCCGCCACCAGGGCTGCATGCACGCCTGCGGCCACGACGGGCACACCACCATGCTGCTGGGCGCGGCACGCTACCTGGCGGCCACGCGCCAGTTCGATGGCACGCTGACGCTGATCTTCCAGCCGGCCGAGGAAGGCCAGGGCGGCGCCGAGGCGATGCTGGCCGATGGGCTGCTGGAGCGCTTCCCGTGTGACGCCCTGTTCGGCATGCACAACATGCCGGGGTTGCCGGCGGGGCACCTGGGCTTTCGAGAAGGGCCGATGATGGCTTCGCAGGACCTGCTCACCGTGACCATCGAAGGCGTCGGCGGGCATGGCTCCATGCCGCACCTGACGGTCGACCCGTTGGTGGCCGCAGCCAGTGTGGTGATGGCCCTGCAAACCGTGGTGGCGCGCAATATTGATGCGCAGGAGGCGGCCGTGGTCACCGTGGGCGCACTGCAGGCAGGCGAGGCGGCCAACGTGATCCCGCAGCAGGCGTTGCTGCGTTTGAGCTTGCGTGCGCTGAACGCCGAGGTGCGCGCGCAGACCCTGGAGCGGGTGCAGGCGATCATCCTTAGCCAGGCCCAAAGCTACGGCTGCACCGCCAGCATCGAACACCGCCCGGCGTACCCGGTGCTGGTCAACCACGCCGACGAAAACGCCTTTGCCCACCAGGTCGGCGTCGAGCTGCTCGGCGCCGAGGCGGTGGACGGCAACACCTGCAAGCTGATGGGCAGCGAAGACTTCGCCTGGATGCTACAGCGCTGCCCCGGCGCCTACCTGTTCATCGGCAACGGCGTGCAGCGGCCGATGGTGCACAACCCTGCCTACGACTTCAACGACGACATCCTGCTGACCGGCGCCGCCTACTGGGGCGCCCTGACCGAGCGCTGGCTCAACTAGGGAAGCTTCAAGCTGCAGCCCGCCGCCGTTTCTGGCCAACAGATTGATGGAGTGTTCCGCATGCAGACTTCACACACAGGCGCGTCGCGTACCCGGCAAGTGGTCGCGGCGGTCATCGGTAATGCCCTGGAATGGTATGACTTTATCGTGTACGGCTTTCTGGCCAGCATCATCGCCCGCCAGTTCTTCCCCTCCGACGACGAGTACGCCTCGCTGCTGATGGCCTTGGCCACCTTCGGCGTGGGCTTTTTCATGCGCCCGGTGGGCGGGGTGCTGCTGGGCATCTATTCCGATCGCAAGGGGCGCAAGGCGGCGATGCAACTGATCATCCGCCTGATGACGGTGTCCATCGCCATGATCGCCTTTGCCCCCAGCTACCTGGCCATTGGCATGGGCGCGCCGCTGTTGATCGTGGTGGCGCGCATGCTGCAGGGCTTTGCCACGGGCGGTGAGTACGCCAGTGCCACGGCGTTTCTGGTGGAAAGCGCACCGGCCCACCGCAAGGGGCTATATGGCTCGTGGCAGCTGGTGGGGCAGTGCCTGGCGGTGTTCAGCGGGGCGGGGATGGTCGCGCTGGTGACCCACCTGTGCACGCCCGAGGCGCTGGACAGCTGGGGCTGGCGGATTCCGTTCGTGATCGGTTTGCTGATCGGGCCGGTGGGGCTGTGGATTCGCAAACACATGGAAGAACCCGAGGAATTCCTGGAGGCGCGCAAGCAGGCCAAGGGCCAGGCGCCCGGCCTGTGGCAGGTGCTGCGGGAGCATCAGCGCAGCCTTTTGGTCTCGATGGGCCTGGCCTGTGGTGCGACGGTGTCGTTTTACGTAGTGCTGGTGAACATGCCCACCTTCGCCCACAAAAACCTTGGCCTGCCACTGGACCAGGTGCTGCTGGTGCAGATGCTGGCCGTGGGCCTGATGACCGTGGTCATCCCCCTGGCCGGAGCGCTGTCGGACCGGCTTGGCCGGCGGCCGGTGCTGATGGCCTTTACCCTGGCATTTTTCGTGATGGTGTACCCGCTGTACGTGTGGGTGGCCGCAGCGCCGTCGATCGAGCGCCTGCTGGTGATGCAACTGCTGCTGTGCACCGCCATTGGCGGCTTCTTTGGCCCGGCGCCAACCGCCCTGGCCGAGCAGTTCCCGATCGAGGTGCGTTCCACCGGCGTGTCGGTGGCCTATAACGTGGCGGTGATGGTGTTCGGCGGCTTTGCCCCGTTGATTGTCACCTGGCTGAGCAAGGTGCTCGGCACCCCGGTGGCGCCGTCGTTCTATGTGCTGTTCGCCTGCCTGTTGACGCTGCTGGGCACCTATTGCCTGAAAGAAGCACCCCGCGCTGGCAAGGCTGTCGCTTTCAACCTTGGAGTTAAACCGTGAACCCGTTAGCCATCGACCCGATCGTCGCCCTCGATGCCCAGGCGCTGTCCGAGGCGATCCACGCGCGCCAGTTGTCGTGCCGTGAAGTGATGCAGGCCTACCTGGCCCATATCGAGCGCTTCAACCCGCAGGTCAATGCGCTGGTATCGCTGCGCGAGGGCGCGGTGCTGCTGGCCGAGGCTGAGGTGCGCGACCGTGAGCTGGCCGCCGGCCAGTCGCGTGGCTGGATGCATGGCATGCCGCAGGCAGTCAAAGACCTGGCGGCCACGGCGGGGCTGCGCACGACGCTGGGCTCGCCGCTGTTTGCCGAGCAGGTGCCGGTGCATGACGCCATCAGCGTGGCGCGGGTGCGGGCGAGTGGGGCGATCATTGTCGGCAAAACCAATGTGCCGGAATTCGGCTTGGGCTCGCAGAGCTACAACACGCTGTTCGGCACCACCACCAATGCCTACGACCACAGCCGTGTGGCAGGCGGCAGCAGTGGCGGCGCCGCAGCGGCGTTGGCCATGCGCCTGCTGCCGGTGGCCGACGGCAGCGACATGATGGGCTCGCTGCGTAACCCGGCAGCGTTCAACAACGTGTTCGGCCTGCGCCCTTCGCAAGGGCGGGTGCCGTACGGGCCAACGCCGGAGCTGTTCGTGCAGCAGCTGGCCACCGAGGGGCCGATGGGGCGCACGGTGACGGA
>NZ_MOMO01000232.1:0-40561 GCF_009933855.1 Pseudomonas sp. SG-MS2
GGTTTGCCCAGGCAGCCGAAGCTCTGCACCGCTCGCAGTCATCGGTCAGTTACACGGTGGCGCGCATGCAAGAGCAGCTAGGCGTGCCACTGCTGCGCATCGATGGCCGCAAAGCCGTGCTGACCGAGGCGGGCAACGTGCTGCTGCGCCGCTCCCGGCACTTGGTCAAGCAGGCCAGCCAGCTTGAAGACCTGGCTCACCACATGGAGCAAGGCTGGGAAGCCGAGGTACGTGTAGTGGTCGATGCCGCCTACCCCAGTGCCCGCCTGGTACGTGCCCTGGCCGCGTTCATGCCGCAGAGCCGCGGTTGCCGGGTGCGCCTGCGCGAGGAAGTGCTGTCCGGCGTCGAGGAGGTGATGCATGAAGGTATCGCCGACCTTGCCATCAGCAGCTACAGCATTGGCGGCTATCTGGGCACCGAGCTAAGTGCCGTGGAGTTCGTGGCCGTCGCCCACCCCGAGCACAGCCTGCACCGCCTGGGCCGGGAGATCACGTTCCAGGACCTGGAAAGCCAGTTGCAAGTGGTGATCCGCGACTCCGGCCGCGCCCAACCCCGCGATGTCGGCTGGCTCGGCGCCGAACAGCGCTGGACCGTCGGCAGCCTGGGTACCGCCACGACCTTCGTCAGCAGCGGGCTGGGCTTTGCCTGGCTGCCGCGGCACATGATCGATCGCGAACTGCGCGAAGGCGTGCTCAAGCCGCTGCCACTGGACCAGGGTGGCAGCCGTCATCCACTGTTCTACCTTTATTCGAGCAAAGAGAAGACCTTGGGCCCGGCCACGCAGATTCTCATCGACCTGCTGCGCAATTTCGACACCGCGCCACTGGACGTGCCCTTCGCAGCCCCCCCGCAAGCCTGAGAGAACCGCGCCCATGGCCTATTTCGAACATGAAGGATGCTCGCTGCATTATCAGGAATACGGCCAGGGTGAACCCCTGGTACTGCTGCATGGCCTGGGCTCGAGCAGCCAGGATTGGGAGCTGCAGGTACCCGCTCTCAGCCGCCATTACCGGGTGATCCTCATGGACATCCGGGGCCACGGCCGCTCCGACAAGCCCAATGATGGCTACCAGATCGCCACATTCAGCGAAGACCTGCTGGCCCTGCTCGAACACCTGCAGACCGGCCCGGTGCACTTCGTGGGGCTGTCGATGGGCGGCATGGTCGGGTTTCAATTCGCCGTCGACCATCCGCAGTGGCTGCGCAGCCTGTGCATCGTCAACAGCGCCCCCGAGGTCAAGCGCCGCACGCGCAACGACTGGGTCTGGTGGGCCAAGCGCTGGGGCCTTGCGCGCATCCTCAGTGTCGAGACGGTCGGCAAGGGCCTGGCCCAGCGCCTGTTCCCCAAACCGGAGCAAGCCGACTTGCGCCAGAAGATGGCGCAACGCTGGGCGCGCAACGACAAACGCGCCTACCTCAAGAGTTTTGACGCCATCGTGGACTGGGGCGTGCAGGAACGCATCGGCCAGATACACTGTCCCACGCTGGTGGTCGCTGCCGACCACGATTACACCCCGGTACAACTCAAAGAGCGCTACGTTGCCCTGATGCCGCAGGCAAGGCTGGTAGTCATCGATGATTCCCGGCACGCTACACCCCTCGATCAACCCGAAGTCTTCAACCAGACTTTGCTGCAGTTCCTCGCAGCCGCTTCCACCTCTCAAGGATCTTTGAGCCCATGCTGAAAAAACTTCTGCTCACCGCCTGCTCGGTCGCCTTTGCCACCACCGTCATGGCCTCCGACAAGACCCCTCACGTAGTGCTCGACACCAGCTTCGGCCAGGTCGAAATCGAGCTCGATGCCGAGAAGGCGCCGGTCAGTACCAAGAACTTCCTCGAATACGTCGACAGCGGTTTCTACAACAACACCATTTTTCACCGTGTGATCCCAGGCTTCATGGTCCAGGGCGGTGGGTTCACCGAGCAGATGGTGCAAAAGCCGACGCGTGACCCGATCCGCAACGAAGCCGGCAACGGTCTGCAGAACACCCGCGGCACCCTGTCGATGGCACGCACCTCCGACCCGAACTCGGCCACCAGCCAGTTCTTCATCAACGTGGCCGACAACGACTTCCTGAACCCGGGCCGTGACCGTGGCTATGCAGTGTTCGGCAAAGTGACCAAGGGCATGGAGGTGGTCGACCAGATCGTCAACTCGCGCACTACCGTCAAGAAAGGCATGCGCGATGTGCCGGCCGATCCGGTGTTCATCAAGTCCGCCAAACGCATCGACTGACTGCAGGCTTCACAAGGACGTGAAACCGCCTGAGGGTCGGGTTGAACAGGAGTGTTGTCACCCATGCTGTACCGCCGTTTCGAGCAACTGATCGACATCTTCCGCGACGCGCCCAGCGAGTCGCCGCCCACCCAGGTGTGGCCCTTCTACCTCTATTACCTGCGCCAGGTGTGGCCGAGTTTTCTCGCCCTGCTGGTGGTCGGCCTGGTTGCCTCGCTGATCGAGGTGGCGATGTTCAGCTACCTGAGCCGCATCATCGACCTGGCCCAGGGCACGCCCAATGCCAATTTCTTCAGCGAGCACAGCAGCGAACTGATCTGGATGCTGGTGGTGGTCCTGCTGCTGCGGCCGATCTTCTTTGGCCTGCATGACCTGCTGGTGCACCAGACCATCAACCCGGGCATGACCAGCCTGATCCGCTGGCAGAACCACACCTATGTGCTCAAGCAGAGCCTCAACTTCTTCCAGAGCGATTTTGCCGGGCGTATCGCCCAGCGCATCATGCAGACTGGCAACTCGCTGCGCGACTCGGCCGTGCAGGCGGTGGACGCGTTGTGGCACGTGCTGATCTATGCGATCACCTCGCTGGTGCTGTTCGCCGAGGCCGACTGGCGCCTGATGCTGCCGTTACTGGTCTGGATTGCCAGCTATGTCGCCGCACTGTTTTATTTCGTGCCACGGGTCAAAGAGCGCTCGGTGATCTCCTCCGACGCCCGCTCCAGGCTGATGGGGCGCATCGTCGACGGCTACACCAACATCGCCACCCTCAAGCTGTTCGCCCACACCGACCACGAGCAGCAGTACGCCCGCGAAGCGATCCGCGAACAGACCGAAAAGACCCAGCTGGCGTCGCGGGTGATCACCAGCATGGACGTGGTCATCACCAGCCTCAACGGCTTGCTGGTAGTCGCCACCACCGGCCTGGCCCTGTGGCTGTGGAGCCAGTCGCTGATCACCGTCGGCGCCATCGCCCTGGCCACCGGGCTGGTGATCCGTATCGTCAACATGTCGGGCTGGATCATGTGGGTGGTCAACGGCATCTTCGAGAACATCGGCATGGTGCAGGACGGCCTGCAGACCATCGCCCAGCCGGTCACCGTCACCGACAAGCCCAAGGCAGCGCCGCTGAAAGTGACCCGTGGCGCGGTGCGTTTCGATAACGTCGACTTCCACTATGGCAAGGCCCGCAACGTCATCGACGGGCTGAACCTGGACATCCGCCCGGGCGAAAAGATCGGCCTGATCGGCCCCTCCGGCGCTGGTAAGTCGACCCTGGTCAACCTGCTGCTGCGCCTTTACGACGTGCAGGGCGGGCGTATCCTGATCGACGGGCAGGACATCGCCGAGGTGAGCCAGGCCAGCCTGCGGGCGCAGATCGGCATGATCACCCAGGACACCTCACTGCTGCATCGTTCGATCCGCGACAACCTGTTGTACGGCCGCCCGGATGCCAGCGAGCAAGCGCTGCACGAGGCGGTGCGCCGGGCCCGTGCCGACGAATTCATTCCTCAGTTGTCGGATGCCCAGGGCCGCACGGGCTTCGACGCGCATGTGGGCGAGCGCGGGGTCAAGCTGTCCGGTGGACAGCGCCAGCGCATCGCTATAGCCCGGGTGCTGCTCAAGAACGCGCCCATCCTGATCATGGACGAGGCCACGTCAGCACTGGACTCGGAGGTCGAAGCGGCGATCCAGGAAAGCCTGGAAACCCTCATGCAAGGCAAGACGGTGATCGCCATCGCCCACCGCCTCTCGACCATTGCGCGGATGGACCGCCTGGTGGTGCTGGACAAGGGGCATATAGTCGAAAGTGGCAGCCACAGTGAACTGCTGGCGCAACAAGGCTTGTATGCCAGGCTGTGGCATCACCAGACGGGCGGGTTCGTCGGGGTGGATTGAGGCCTGTCGGGTTTCAATCCCGGCGGTAAGGCAACATCCCCCGTGCCTCTTCGGCATAGCCCATAACCCCTGCCCGCTCCTGCTGCAGGAAATCGTCCACCGCCCGGCGCAGGCCTGGGTGAAGCAGATAATGCCAGGAGCGGGTCAGCACCGGCTCGAAGCCACGAATCAGCTTGTGCTCGCCCTGCGCCCCGGCATCGAAGCGCTGCAAGCCTTCGGCAATCGCAAAGTCCATGCCCTGGTAGAAACAGGTCTCGAAGTGCAGCCGGTCGAACTCATCCAGGCAGCCCCAGTACCTCCCAAACAGGCTGTCGCCACCCACAAGGCTCAGGGCCATGGCGACATCGCGACCGCCTTGACGCGCCATCACGACCCTTAGGGCCTCGGGCATGCGCTGCGCCAGCAAGCTGAAGAATTCGCGGGTCAGATAGGGCGTACGCCTGCGCACTGCGTAGGTATTGGCGTAGCAGAGGTAGACGAAATCCCACTGAGCCTCCTCAAGTTCATCGCCACGGTACCAACGAAAGTCGATGCCCTGCCCTGCGACCTGCTCACGTTCCTTGCGCATCTGTTTGCGCTTGCGCGAACTCAAGCTGTCGAGAAAGTCCTGAAAGTCGCGGTAGCCATGGTTGCGCCAGTGGAACTGACATCCCAGGCGCTCCATCCAGCCCGGCAGGCCGGCCATCTGTGCATCCAGGCCAGGGTCGGTGAAGTTGATGTGAGCCCCGGATAGCCCGCCTTTGCCCAGATACTCAGGCAATGCCTGGAGCATGAGCAGGCCATCGGCCGGGTCAACGCTGAGCAGGCGCGGCCCGCTGACCGGGCTGAACGGCACGGCGCCGAGCAGTTTGGGGTAATAGGCAATACCAGCACGCTCGCAGGCGTCGGCCCAGCCATGATCGAACACGTACTCGCCGTACGAATGCCACTTGCGGTACGCCGGCAACAGCGCACGCACTTGCCCGTCACGCTCCAGCACCAGGTGTTCCGCCGCCCAGCCGGTGGCTGGCGCGACACTGCCGCTGTCCTCCAGGGCGCTCAGGAACGCATGGCGCAGGAAGGGTTGGCCGGCAGGTACCAGGGCGTCCCAGGTCGCGGCAGGCAGGTCACGCAGATGGGCAAGGCTGTAGAGGCTGGTCACGATGTCGACTCGCGGAGTGAGGGCATCAGTATCAGGGAATACCGGCCTCTCACTCAAATGCCGAATGCCGGCCCGATCCTTTCATTCTCAATTACTTAACGGCAGTGCCACCAAATAGACATTATTCTGTCATTCGCCCCCGCAATACTTGCGCCTGTTTTCCGGAACCCTAGAACCTGTCTATTCAGGCCCTTTCCGAAGACATGCCAACATGGGGGTGGACGCTGAGCCTCCCCAATATTTTTCAGTAGGGAGAACCTTATGCGTCTTGTTTCTACACTTACCGGAGTGAGCCTCACCGGCATGATGCTGGCTCTGAGTACTCCGGCCAGTGCGGCTGTCGACGCCAAGCTGCTCGAAATGCTCCGCGCCAACGGCTCGATCAACCAGGCGCAGTACAACGAACTGCAAGGTGACCTGGCAAAAGAAACCAAGGAAAAGGCCGACCAGAAAGCTCAGTCAGAACGCATGAGCTCCTTCGAACAGAAAGTGGCTTGGGCCGCCAAGACCCAGGTCAAAGGCGATATCCGCCTGCGCTACGAGGACGTCAACGTCGACGACCCGAACAGCAGCAGCGGCAACCAGGACCGCCAGCGCGTTCGCGCCCGCGTCGGTTTCTACAGCGAGATCAACCCGCAAGTCGACGCAGGCATCCGCATCGCCACCGGCAGCAGCGCAGACCGCCGTTCGACCAACCAGAGTTTCGATAACTACTTCGACAAGAAATCGCTGTGGGTCGACCAGGCCTACCTCGACTGGCACCCGAGCGCAGTACCGAACCTGCACCTGATCGGCGGCAAGATGGCACAGCCTTGGGTGAGCATGGGTGACATCATCTGGGACGGCGACATCAACCCGGAAGGCGTTGCCGCCACCTACAAGACCGACCTCGGCGGCGCCGAAGTCTTCGCCAGCGCGGGCCAGTACACGCTCAAGGACAACGTGGACGGCGACGGCGTGCAGTACAAGCACGACGCCCAGGTCTACCACGGCCAGTTGGGCGCCAAGTTCGCCCCGGCCGATGTGCTCAAGCTCACCGTCGGCGCGAGCATCTATGGCTACGACAACGACAAGGAAGCGACCATCCTGCAGTCGTTCGGCAATACCACCAACGAGTTCAACCTGGTGGAAGGCTTCGGCCAGGTGGACTTCACCGGCCTCGCCATCCCGTTGTCGGCGTATGGCCAGTACGTGAAGAACACCGAAAGCACCGATGGCGAAGACCAGGCCTGGCTGGCTGGCCTGAAGACCAAAGTCGGCGCCTGGAGCCTGGATTACAACTACCGCGATGTTCAGCGCAACGCCGTGGTCAGCCTGTTCACCGACTCCGACTTCGGCAACGGTTACACCGGCTCGCGCGGCCACAAGTTCAAGGTCGGTTATGAAATCGACAAGAACTTCTCGCTGGGCGCCGCTTACTTGATGGCCAAGACCGACCTGTCGCAGTTGCCGAACAGCGATGCCGATGTCGACACGCTGCAGGTGGACCTGGAAGCCAAGTTCTAAGCTGCAACGCCTGAGCTTCACTCAAGGCGGGAAATGCCGACCCCATCCGGCATTTCCTGCCTTTTTTTGCCTTCGAGAAACGCACTGGCCCTGCCGCCGGCAAGCCGGCGCAGGGCTGACTGTCAGCGTTTACGCAGAATCACACTACCAATCGAGTAGCCCGCACCAAACGAGCTCAGCACGCCCAGCGAACCCTTGGCCAGGTCATCCTGGTACAGGTGGAAGGCAATCACCGACCCCGCCGAGCTGGTGTTGGCATAACGGTCGAGAATGACTGGTGCATCTTCCTCGGCCACTTCACGGCCCAACAGCTTCTTGACGATCAGCTGGTTCATGCTCAGGTTGGCCTGGTGCAGCCAGAAGCGCTTGACGTCGGAGGGCTGCAGATCGTTCTCGCCCAGGTGCTTGCCGATCAGCTCGGCGACCATCGGGCAGACTTCCTTGAATACCTTGCGGCCTTCCTGCACGAACAACTTGTCCCGCGTACCGACGCCCTCTTCCGCAGCACGGTTGAGGAAGCCGAAATTGTTGCGGATATTGTTGGAGAACGAGGTCTGCAACTTGGTACCGAGGATATCGAACTGGTGTGCCGAGGTGGCCTGGTCGGCACGCTCGACCAGCACGGCAGTGGCAGCGTCACCAAAAATGAAATGGCTGTCGCGGTCACGGAAGTTCAGGTGCCCGGTGCAGATTTCCGGGCTGACCACCAACAACGCACGGGCCTGGCCCAGTTGCACGCTGTTGGCTGCGGTCTGGATGCCGAAGGTGGCCGAGGAGCAAGCCACGTTCATGTCGAAGGCGAAGCCCTGGATGCCCAGCGCCTGTTGCACTTCGATGGCGATGGCCGGGTACGGGCGCTGCAGGTTGGAGCAGGCGACGATCACCCCGTCGACATCGGCAGGGGTGCGGCCTGCGCGCTCGAGTGCCTGACGGGCAGCGGCCACGCCCATCTCGCAAAGGATCGACTGCTCGTCGTTGGAACGCTCCGGCAGGCGCGGCTTCATGCGCTGCGGGTCGAGAATGCCGGCCTTGTCCATGACGAAGCGGCTCTTGATGCCCGAGGCCTTCTCGATGAAGGCGGCGTCGGAAAGCGGCGCAGCTTCGACCTCGCCGCGCTCGATGGCGGCAGCGTTGTCGCGGTTGAACTGTTGCGACCAGGTGTTGAAGGATTCCACCAGTTCTTCGTTGGAAATGCTCTGGGCCGGGGTATACAGGCCGGTGCCGCTGATCACGACGTTATGCACGATCGTTCCTCTGGTCAAAGGCCATCGCCACAGGGCGCTGGCTGGAGTAATAGCACTTTAGTACCAAGTTCAAGGCGCAGGCTGAACCCGCAAGGGGCCGCAATGCGGCCCCAAATTGCCTCAATATTGCCACAACTTGCGGGGTTTAGGCTTCCACCTGAGACCACTGTTTGCTGAGACGTTTGTCAGAAATCGGTACTTTCGTGCCCAATTGCTGGGCAAACAGCGACACCCGATATTCTTCCAGCAACCAGCGGTACAAGGTCAGCTGCTCGTCGCGCTTGCCTTCCTGGGCATGCTTGTCGGCACGGGCCTTGTACTGGGCCCAGAGGTTGGCCAGCTCGCCACTCCACACCCTGTCCTTCTGTACCTGGCTGCCAAGCTTCTCCAGGCGCAACTCCACCGCCCTGAGGTAGCGCGGCAGCTCCTTGAACCAGGCCGAAGGCGTCTCGCGCACGAAGCCCGGATACACCAGGTTGGCCAACTGCTGCTTGATGTCGTTCAGCGCCACCGCCTGGCTCAGGTCGATCTTGCCTTTGAAACGCTTCTGCAGGCCGTGCCACAGCTTGAGCACTTCCAGCGTCTGGCGGGCCAGGCGCTCGGCATGCTCGGCCCAGCTGCCGCGCTTGCGCTCGGCAAGCCCGGCCAATGCTGCGCCATCGCGCGGTAGCGTGGCCTCCCCTTCGAGGATGCAACTGTCGAGGCTGGCCAGCAGGATATCCTCCACCAGCGCCTCGACACGGCCCAGTTCGCGGTACAGCAAGCCCAGTTCGGTCAGCCCCGGGAGCTTGCCGCGCAGGAACTTGGCAGGCTCTGCCAACTGCTGCAGCAACAGGCGCTGCAAGGCACGGCGATGCTGGAACTCGGCTTCGGCCTGGGTCGAGAAACGCCCCTCGCGCACGCTGCCGCTCTCTTCCACCAATGCCGGGTACACCGTCATCGACAGCCCGGCGATCTTCTGCTGGGCGGTCTGTTTCACTTCACTGAAGGCCTTGGCCTGCACCGGCTGCGCGCCCTTGTCGTCGCGCGGCACCGCCAGCGCTGCCTGGCTGGCGGCGGCAAAGCGTGCGGTCAACTCGGCCAGGTCGCGGCCCTCGCCGAGGAACTTGCCTTGGCCATCGACCACCTCGATATTCATACGCAGATGCCCTTCGACCAGGCCTACCGACTCTGCCCAGGCCTCATCGGACACACGGGCACCGGTCATGCGCAACAGCTCCTGGCCCAAAGCCTGAGGCAAGGCACCCTGGCCGAACGTCATGCGTGCCAGCGACGCCTTGACGAAGTCCGGTACCGGCACGAAGTTCTTGCGCAGGGCCTTGGGCAGGTTGCGCACCAGCGCCACGCACTTGGCTTCGAGCAAGCCCGGCACCAGCCACTCCAGGCGCTCGCCCGGCAGGCTTGGCAACAGCGGCGCGGGCACCCTTACCGTCACGCCGTCACGTGGGTGGCCCGGTTCGAAGTGGTAGCTCAGCGGCAGGCGCAGCTCGCCGACCTGCAGGCTGTCCGGGTATTGCGCCGCAGTGACTTCGCTGGCCTCACGGGCCAACACGTCTTCCTCACGCATGATCAGCAGGCTGGCATCCTTCTGGCTGCCCATGCGGTACCAGCTGTCGAAGGTCGCGGTCTGGTGGATCTCCGCTGGCAGGCGCGCTTCATAGAAGGCGTAGAGGGTTTCTTCATCGGCAAGAATGTCGCGCCGGCGCGCCTTGGCTTCCAGCTCGTCGAGCTCTTCAAGCAGGCGCTTGTTGGCGGCCAGGCACTTGGCCCGCGACTGGATTTCGCCTCCAACCAGCCCTTCGCGTATGAACAGCTCACGCGAGGTAACCGGGTCGATCGGACCGTAATGCACTGGGCGGCGGCCGACCAGGATCAGCCCGTAGAGGGTGATCTGCTCGTAGGCCACCACCTGCCCGCGCTTCTTCTCCCAGTGCGGTTCGAAGTGGTTTTTCTTGACCAGGTGAGTCGCCAGCGGCTCGATCCAGTCGGGCTCGATCTTGGCCACCATGCGCGCATACAGCTTGGTGGTCTCCACCAGCTCGGCGGCCATGACCCACTGCGGGCGCTTGCGGCCAATGCCCGAGGACGGGTGCACCCAGAAGCGCCGCTGACGCGCGCCCTGGTAGTCGCCGTCTTCGGTCTTGTGGCCGATCTGGCTGAGCAGCCCGCTGAGGATGGCTTTGTGCATCTTCTGGTAGTCGGACGGGTCCTTGTTCACCGTCAGTTGCAGGTCACGGCAGATCAGCGCCAACTGACGATGGGCGTCACGCCATTCGCGAAGGCGCAAATAGTTGAGAAAATTCTTGCGACACCAGTTGCGTAGCGGGTTGGCCGTCAGCGCCTGGCGCTGCTCCTCAAAGCCTCGCCACAGGTTGACCAGTGCGGCAAAATCGGAATCCACATCCTTCCACTGCGCATGCGCCTGGTCAGCTGCCTGCTGACGCTCCGGCGGGCGCTCGCGCGGGTCCTGCACCGACAATGCACTGGTGACGATCAGCACTTCCTGCAGGCTGCCCTGACGGGCGCCTTCGAGCAGCATCCGGCCCAGCCGGGGATCGATCGGCAAGCGCGCCAGCTGACGGCCCAGGGGCGTCAGCTGGTTCTCGCGGTTGACCGCCGACAGCTCCTGCAGCAGGTTGAAACCGTCGCTGATGGCCTTGCCATCCGGCGGCTCGATGAACGGGAAGGCATCGATGGCGCCCAGACGCAGGTGCAGCATCTGCAGGATCACCGCCGCCAGGTTGGTGCGCAGGATCTCGGGGTCGGTGAAGGCTGGCCGGCCGTTGAAGTCTTCTTCGCTGTAAAGGCGTATGCAAATGCCCGGCTCGACACGGCCGCAACGGCCTTTACGCTGGTTGGCGCTGGCCTGGGATACCGCTTCGATCGGCAAGCGCTGGACCTTGGCCCGGTAGCTGTAGCGGCTGATGCGCGCGGTACCGGTGTCGATCACATAGCGGATGCCTGGCACGGTCAGCGAGGTTTCCGCCACGTTGGTGGCCAGCACCACTCGCCGGCCAGTGTGCGACTGGAAGATACGCTGCTGCTCGGCCGGAGACAGGCGCGCATACAGCGGCAGGATCTCGGTATGACGCAACTGGGCCTTGCGCAGGATCTCGGCGGCATCGCGAATCTCGCGCTCGCCCGGCAGGAACACCAGCACGTCGCCGGGGCCCTTGCCCTCGCTGCGCTCGTGGTGGGCGATCTCATCGAGGGTGGCGAGGATCGCCTGGTCGACGGTGAGGTCGTCCTCGACCTGGTTGCCTTCTTCGTCCTGTTCACTGGTCAGCGGGCGATACCAGGTGTCCACCGGGTAGGTACGGCCGGATACCTCGATGATCGGCGCACCATCGAAATGCTTGGAGAAGCGCTCCAGGTCGATGGTCGCCGAAGTGATGATCAGCTTCAGGTCCGGGCGGCGATGCAGCAGGGTCTTGAGGTAGCCGAGCAGGAAATCGATGTTAAGGCTGCGCTCGTGCGCCTCGTCGACGATGATCGTGTCGTAGCGCTCGAGGAAGCGGTCATGCTGGGTTTCGGCCAGCAAGATGCCGTCGGTCATCAGCTTGACCAAGGTGTTGGCGTCGCTCTGGTCCTCGAACCGCACCTGGTAACCGACCAGGGCGCCCAGCGGTGTACCCAGCTCTTCAGCCACACGGGCAGCAACGCTGCGCGCGGCAATCCGCCGGGGCTGGGTGTGGGCGATCAGGCCGTGGCTGCCGCGGCCCAGCTCCAGGCAGATCTTGGGTAGCTGGGTGGTCTTGCCCGAACCGGTCTCACCAGCAATCACCAGGACCTGGTTTTCGGCCAATGCCTTTTTGATCTCGTCGCGCTTGGCGGCAATCGGCAAGCTGTCGTCGTAGCGGATGCGCGGCACACTGTGCTGACGCGCGGTCACCTGGGCGCAAGACGCCTGGACCTTCTCCACCCACTGCGCGAGCTTGGCCTCGTCGGGGCGCTTGCGCAGCTCATGCAGTTGCCGGCGCAGGCGATGGCGGTCGGCGATCATGGCGTGGTCGAGGTTTTGCAGCAGTTTGTCGATGGCGTGGTCAGTCATGGGGCTTTTTAGTGATGCAGGTGAGCCTGCTTTTGCATGATCGGCATTCGAAGGATGCGCGATTGTCGCAGATTTACCGGCTTTTTGCTGTCTGTACCGGCCCCCGCCAATGTTTAGCCGTTACCAGAGTGAAGGTTGCCATTCACTGCTTTAATCAACGTGACGTCGCATGTGAGTATCCAATGCATGATCCCCGTCCAGCCCATCGCCCCGCCGCTTTCGCGCCCTTCGCTACCGAAGGCCCGCACCTGCGCCGGTGAAAATCCGCTGGTCCATGTGATCCTGGCCTTCTGGGCCCTCTGGCATTGCCGCCACGCCCGCCCACCGGACACTTCACTCGCGCATCTGACAAAGCCCGGCCACCTTTCGGCCGATTGACTCAGCCGGACCGCCGCCAAGCGGCGGTCCTGTATGCACACGAGCGAATCCCTCATGCACTTTGCCCCCGTTGAACACGCCCGACGTTTCCTTGCCGAAAACCCCGATATCGAGCTGTTCGAACTGTTCATCCTCGACGCCAACGGCGTGCCGCGCGGCAAGCTGCTGCACCGCGACGAGCTGCTGGCGGTTTACCAGAGCGGCCGCCCGCTGCCCAGTACCATCCTGGGCCTGACCCTCAATGGCGATGACGTGGAAAACTCCGGGCTGGTCTGGGACGTCGGCGACATCGACTGCCGCGCCTACCCCTTGGAGGGCAGCCTGGTACGCCTGCCATGGCGCCGCGTGCCGACCGCCGCCGTGCAAGTCAGCATGCACCCCAGCGAAGGCCTACCGGCCAGCGTCGCCGACCCGCGCCATGTGCTGTTGCGCACCATCGAAGCGCTCAAGGCCGACGGCTACCACCCGGTGATGGCGTGCGAACTGGAGTTTTTCTTGCTCGACCAGCAGCGTGATGCCCAGGGCCGGCCGCAACCGGCCCTGGACAACGATGGCGGCCGCCCGCGCAGCACCCAGGTCTATGGCCTGCGTGAACTGGAGCAGATAGAGCCGTTTCTCGCCGACCTTTACGCGGCCTGCAAAGCCCAGGGCATCCCGGCCCGCACGGCGATTTCGGAGTACGCCCCAGGCCAGGTGGAAATCACCCTGGAGCATGGCGATGCCTTGGAGGCGATGGACCAGGCCGTGCGCTACAAGCGCCTGGTCAAAGGCGTGGCGCACGCCCACGGCATGCAGGCGTGCTTCATGGCCAAACCCTTCGCGCAACTGGCCGGCACCGGCATGCACATGCACCTGAGCCTGGCCGACAGCGCCGGCAACAACCTGTTCGCCAGCGAAGACAAGGCCGGCACTCCCCTTCTGCGCCAAGCGGTTGCCGGCATGCTGCGCCACCTGCGCGACTCGCTGCTGCTGTTCTGCCCCAACGCCAACTCGTTCCGTCGCTTCCAGGCCAACAGCTATGCACCGCTGGCGCCAACCTGGGGTGTCGACAACCGCACGGTCAGCTTGCGCGTGCCCGGCGGGCCGGCCAACAGCCGCCATGTCGAACACCGCATCTGTGGCGCCGACGCCAACCCGTACCTGGCCGCTGCGGCGATTCTCGCTGCCAGCCACCGCGGCATCCGCGAACAACTCGACCCGGGCGCACCGGTCGAAGGCAACGGCTACGCCCAGGCCACCGAACACCTGCCCACCGACTGGCTGACCGCCCTCGACGCACTGGAGCGTTCGGCGTGGGCACGCGAAGCACTCGGCGCGGACTTCCTCGGGGTGTACCTGAAGGTCAAACGCGCCGAGTATCGCCAGTTCATGGCCGAAGTCAGCGAACAGGACTGGCGCTGGTACCTGCACCAGGCCTGAGCCTCACCCTATTCAGAATAAGGAACACCCATGAACGCAGCAGTGAACAACGGCCCGGCCCAGCGCGCGCCGTCCTACTACAGTGCCTCCCTCAACGACCACACGCAGTACCCGCAGCTCAAGGGCACCGTGCAGGTCGACGTAGCCATTATCGGCGGCGGTTTCACCGGCGTAGCCACCGCCGTGGAGCTGGCCGAGCGCGGCCTGAAAGTGGCGGTGGTGGAAACCAACCGCATCGGCTGGGGCGCCAGCGGCCGCAACGGCGGCCAGGTCACCGGCAGCCTCTCGGGCGACGAAGCCATGCGCACGCAGATGCGCGACCGCCTGGGCAGTGAAGTGGATGACTTCATCTGGCACCTGCGCTGGCGCGGGCACCAGATCATCGAGCAGCGGGTCGAGCGCTATGGCATCGACTGTGACCTCAAGCGCGGCCACCTGCATGCAGCGATGAAACCGTCACACCTCAACGAGCTGCGCGCCTTCGAGGCCGAAGCGCAGAGCCGCGGCATGGGTGATCAGGTGCACATGCTCGACCGCAACTCGGTTGCCGAACACCTGCAAAGCCCGTTGTACCTGGGCGCGCTGAAAAACCTGCGCAACCTGCACCTGCACCCGCTCAACCTGTGCCTGGGCGAGGCGCGTGCCGCCCATGCACTGGGCGCGCTGATCTTCGAGAACTCCGAGGTACTGGACATCGTGCACGGCCCGCGCCCTGCAGTGGTCACTGCCCAAGGCCGAATCGAAGCACGCCAGGTGATGCTGGCCGGCGACGTTTACCACAAACTGGAAAAGCGCCAGCTAAAGGGCAAGATCTTCCCCGCCATGGGTGGCATCGTCACCACCGCGCCGCTGGGCGAACTGGCCGAACAGATCAACCCCCAGGACCTGGCGGTGTACGACTGCCGTTTCGTGCTCGACTACTACCGCCTCACTGCCGACAAACGCCTGCTGTTCGGCGGCGGCGCCAACTATTCGGGCAAGGATTCCCGTGATATCGCAGGTGAACTGCGCCCGTGCATCGAGCGCACCTTCCCGGCCCTCAAAGGGGTGCCGATCGAGTTCCAGTGGAGCTGCGCGATGGGTATCGTGGTCAATCGCATACCGCAGCTGGGCAAGCTTTCGGACAACGTCTGGTATTGCCAGGGCTATTCGGGGCACGGCATCGCCACCAGCCACATCATGGGCGAAATCATGGCCGAGGCGCTGACTGGAACGCTGGAGAAGTTCGATACCTTTGCCGGGTGCAAGCACATCAAGGTGCCGATGGGGGACCTGCTGGGCAATCCGCTGTTGGCGGCAGGGATGTGGTACTACCAGATGCTGGAAAAACTGCGTTGATTGCGCTCCCCCTGTAGGAGCGGCCTCGTGTCGCGAAAGGGCCGCAAAGCGGCCCCAGATTTTCAGCGTGATGCGGATATTGCGGGGCAATGGGCAGCGATCAGGCGATCTTCTTCAAACCCTGCTTCTTCAGCTCTTCATCACGCAACTCGCGGCGCAGGATCTTGCCCACGTTGGTCGTTGGCAGCGCGTCGCGGAACTCGATGTAACGCGGCACCTTGTAGCCGGTGACGTTGGCACGCATGTGCTCCATCACCTGCTCCTTGGTGACGGTCATGCCCGGCTTGACCACGATGAACACCTTGATCAGTTCGCCCGACTTTTCATCCGGCACGCCGATCGCAGCGCACTGCAGCACACCCGGCAGGGCTGCCAGTACGTCCTCCAGCTCGTTGGGATACACGTTGAAGCCCGAGACCAGGATCATGTCCTTCTTGCGGTCAACGATGCGCATGTAGCCATCCGGCTGGATCAGGGCAATGTCCCCGGTCTTCAGCCAACCGTCACTGTCGAGGATCTCGGCGGTGGCATCTTCACGCTGCCAGTAGCCCTTCATCACCTGCGGCCCCTTGACGCACAGCTCGCCCACCTCGCCCAGCGGCAGTTCGGTGCCACTGTCATCGATGACCTTGCACAGGGTCGAGGGCACCGGGATACCGATGGTGCCGACCTGGTTGGCTTCGGCCGGATTGACCGCCGCAACCGGGCTGGTCTCGGTCATGCCATAGCCTTCGCAAATGGCGCAACCGGTGACGGCTTTCCAGCGCTCGGCCACGCTCAGTTGCAGCGCCATACCACCGGACAAGGTGATCTTCAACGCCGAGAAGTCCAGCGCACGGAACGCCTCGTTGTTGCACAGGGCAACGAACAGGGTGTTGAGGCCGACGAAGCCGCTGAATTTCCACTTGCCCAGCTCCTTGACCATTGCCGGCAAGTCACGCGGGTTGCTGATCAGCACGTTATGGTTGCCGATCAGCATCATCGCCATGCAATGGAAGGTAAAGGCATAGATGTGGTACAGCGGCAGCGGCGTGATGAGGATCTCGCAACCTTCATGCAGGTTCGAACCCATCAGCGCCCGACACTGCAGCATGTTGGCCACCAGGTTGCGGTGCGTCAGCATTGCGCCCTTGGCCACACCTGTGGTGCCGCCGGTGTACTGCAGCACGGCAACATCATTGGCTTGCGGGTTGGCCTCGGCCACCGGCTGGCCCTTGCCCAGCGCCAGGGTATCGTTGAAGCGCACGGCGTTCGGCAGGTTATAGGCCGGCACCATCTTCTTCACGTACTTGATCACGCTGTTGATCAGCAGGCGCTTGAGCGGTGGCAACAGGTCGGCCACTTCGGTGACGATAACGTGCCTGACCTGGGTCTTGGGCACCACTTTCTCGGCCAGGTGAGCCATGTTGGCCAGGCACACCAGCGCCTTGGCACCGGAGTCGTTGAACTGATGTTCCATCTCCCGTGCGGTATACAGCGGGTTGGTGTTGACCACGATCAGGCCGGCGCGCATGGCACCGAACACCGCTACCGGGTACTGCAGGACATTCGGCAGCTGTACGGCAATGCGATCACCCGGCTTGAGGTCGGTGTGCTGCTGCAGCCAGGCCGCAAAAGCGCCCGACAGGGCATACAACTCGCCGTAGGTGATGGTCTTGCCCAGGTTGCTAAAGGCCGGTTTGTCGGCAAAGCGTTGGCAGGATTGCTTGAGTACCGCCTGGATATTGGGGAATTCGTCAGGATTGATTTCCGCCGTAATCCCGGCTGGGTATTTATCCTTCCAAAAATGGTCGATCATGGAAGCCCACTCCTTCAGCAACAGCGAAGTTCGATTTACGCGTCGATGCGTTTATTATTGATATGAGATGGCGGTTCGTTGCAAACCGAATCATCTGAAAGCGGGCCGAGAGTAACAGCTTTGCAAAGGGTCGCCTAGAGGCCAAAACGGGCCTTACGGTCACAAAAATGACTCAATGAAGGATACAAGTCATTTTTAGAGTATTTGACTTAGAGCGCCAAGTTTCAAGCGGCAAGCTGCAAGCTAGAGCGGCGCACGCCCCCTCTTGCAGCTTGAAACTTGAAGTTTGAAGCTCGCCCCCCTTACGCGATGTCGCGCAGCTCGCGACGCAGGATCTTGCCCACCGGTGTCATCGGCAACGACTCGCGCAGCACGATGTGCTTGGGCACTTTGTAACCTGTGAAGTTGGCCTTGCAGTAGGCCTTGAGTTCATCAACGCTGAGCCCGCCCTCACGGGCCACCACGAACAGTTTGACGGCCTCGCCCGAACGCTCGTCAGGCACGCCGATGGCGGCGCAGTTGGCCACCTTCGGGTGGCCCATGATCACGTCTTCGATTTCGTTGGGGTACACGTTGAAGCCCGAGACGATGATCATGTCCTTCTTGCGGTCGACAATACGCGTGAAGCCGTCCGGGTCGATCACTGCAATGTCGCCGGTTTTCAGCCAGCCATCAGCATCCAGGGTCTGCGCCGTAGCCTCGGGTTGCTGCCAGTACCCCTTCATCACCTGCGGGCCCTTGATGCACAACTCGCCCCGCTCACCGAGCGGCAGTTCATTGCCCTCATCATCGATGACCTTGAACGCGGTGTCTGCCACCGGTATGCCCACGGTACCCAGGCGTGCCAGCTCGCCATAAGGGTTGGTGCTGGCCACTGGCGAAGTCTCTGTCAGGCCGTAGCCCTCGACAATGCGGCAGCCGGTCAGGCTCTCCCAACGTTCGGCGGTGGCCTTGACCAGTGCCGTACCGCCAGAGTTGGTCACCTTGAGCGCCGAGAAATCCAGCTGCCGGAAGCCCGGGTGATCCATCAGCGCCACGAACAGGGTGTTCAACCCCAACAGTGCGGTGAACCGCCACTTGCCCAGTTCCTTGATGAAGCCAGGGATATCGCGCGGGTTGGTGATCAACACGTTATGGTTGCCGGTGACCATCATGCACATGCAGTTCGCGGTAAAGGCATAGATGTGGTACAGCGGCAGCGGCGCGATCATCACCTCCTGGCCTTCCTTGATCAGCTTCTGCCCGTCCGGGCCATGCTGCGAAAAGCACGCCAGCACCTGCAGCATGTTGGCCACCAGGTTGCCGTGGGTGAGCATGGCGCCCTTGGCCAGGCCCGTGGTGCCGCCGGTGTACTGCAGCACGGCGATGTCGTCCAGGCTCAGCGTTACCGGCTTGTGGCTCAGCGCCGCGCCCTCGCGCAGTGCCTGCTTGAACGAGATAGCCTGGGGCAGATGATAGGCCGGGACCATTTTCTTGACCTTGTCGACCACGGTGTTGATCAACCACCCCTTGGCCATGGGCAACAGGTCGCCCATCTTCGCCTCGATCAGGTATTCGATGCCGGTATCGGGCAGCACCTCCTGGACCCGCTTGCCGAACATGTTCAGGTACACCAGGGCGCGGGCACCGGCGTCTTTGAACTGGTGGCGCATTTCACGCTCGGTGTACAGCGGGTTGGTGTTGACCACGATCAGCCCGGCGCGCAGGGCACCGAACACCGCAATGGGATACTGCAGCACGTTGGGCATCTGTACGGCGATGCGGTCACCCGGCACCAGGTCGGTATGCTGCTGCAGCCAGGCAGCAAAGGCCGCCGAAAGGCGGTCGAGTTCGCCATAGGTCAGGGTCTTGCCCAGGTTGCTGAACGCCGGGCGGTCGGCGAAGCGCTTGCAGGATCGCTCGAAAACTTCGACGACCGAGGTGTACGCATGGATATCGATGGTGGAAGGCACGCCCGCCGGGCGCTTGTCATTCCAGAAGTCGGCTTGCATTTATTATTGTTCCTCTGCCTGAACCCGCTCTTAGCCTGTAATCCCTTTGCCTGATGGCAAAAAGGCGTTCAACCGACGTTAGCAGGTAAGCCTGAGGTGGCATATATGCCAAGTGCCGCCATTAACATTGTGAATCTTATTTGTGCCCATCCTGCAATCCGGCCGCTTGCGCATACACTGTGCTCGTACCCCAGCGCAAAGGATCCGCCATGCCTTACGACGCCTTCTGGCTGCCGGCCAGCGAGCATTGCAGCCTGTACGTGCACCAATGGCTGCCGGCCACGCCGGTCAAGGCCGTGGTGCTGCTGGCGCACGGCATGGCCGAACATGCCGGGCGCTACCAGCGCCTGGGCCAGGCGCTGAGCGCTGCCGGCTATGCGCTGCTGGCTGCGGACCTGCGCGGCCACGGCCGTACCGCCGAACGGGGTAGCCTCGGCCTGTTCGCCCGGCAACATGGCTGGAATGCCGTGGTCAACGACCTGGCCCTGCTCACACAGCACATCGGCCAGCAGTTCCCCTGCACACCGCTGTTCCTGTTCGGCCACAGCATGGGCAGCTACATCGCCCAGGCTTACCTGATGCACCACAGTGGCAGCGTGCACGGGGCGATCCTCAGTGGCTCCAATTTCCAGCCGCCGGCGCTATACCGCATGGCGCGCCTGATCGCCCGGCTGGAGGCGTTGCGCCAAGGCCCGCAAGGCAAGAGTGCGCTGATCGAGTGGCTGTCGTTCGGCTCGTTCAACAAAGCCTTTAAACCCACCCGTACCGCCTTCGACTGGCTCAGCCGCGACCCTGAAGAGGTAAACAGGTACGTCAGCGACCCGCTGTGCGGTTTTCGCTGCAGCAACCAGTTGTGGCTAGACTTGCTGCATGGCCTGGCGCAGATCAGCCAGGCGAAGAACCTCGCGCAGATCGATCCGAACCTGCCGTTGCTGGTGATTGGCGGTGAATGTGATCCGGTGAGTGCCGGCAAGCGTCTCACCCATCTGGCCGACGCCCTGCGCGCGACCGGCAATCGACATGTACAACTGCGCGTCTACCCCAAGGCGCGGCACGAAGTGCTCAATGAACTCAATCGGGACGAGGTCACCGCCGATATCCTCGCGTGGCTGGAGCAGGCGCTGGCCCTTGGCCGCCCTGCCCGCAGTGAATGATAACGGCCTTGTCCGCCCATCAAGGAAGCGCCAATGACCCAGGTCACCAACACGCCTTACGAAGCTCTAGAAGTCGGCCAGAAGGCCAGTTACGAAAAGTCTGTGGAAGAACGCGACATCCAGCTGTTCGCCGCGATGTCCGGTGACCACAACCCGGTGCACCTGGATGCCGAATTCGCCGCCAAGAGCATGTTCCGTGAGCGCATTGCCCATGGCATGTTCAGCGGCGCGCTGATCAGCGCGGCAGTAGCCTGCACCCTGCCCGGCCCGGGCACCATCTACCTGGGCCAGAAGATGAGCTTCCAGAAGCCGGTAAAAATCGGCGACACCCTGACTGTGCGCCTGGAAATCCTCGAGAAGCTGCCCAAGTTCAAAGTGCGCATCGCCACCAACGTGTACAACCAGAACGATGAGCTGGTTGTAGAGGGCGAGGCAGAGATCCTGGCGCCGCGCAAGCAGCAGACGGTAGAGCTGGTATCGCCGCCCAATTTTGTCGCCAGCTGATGGCTTCAGGCAGTACCGGCGACAGGGCCGGTGCTGCCGGGTCATTCCAACGCCTGCAGCTTTCCCTCGATATGCCGCCGTTCCGGCGCCTGATGCGTCAACTCCAGCGCCTGCCGCCAGGCCGCACGAGCCTGTTCTGCCTGACCCAACTGGTAATGCAGCTCCGCCCTTGCCGCATGCGCCAGGTGATAGTCGCGCAACTCGCCAGTCGCCAGAATTGTTTCAATCTCCGCCAACCCCACCCGCGGCCCATCCCGCTTGGCCAATGCCACCGCTCGGTTGAGCGCCACCACTGCGGACGGCCAATGCCGCTGCAGCACATCGTAAAGGCCGACAATCTGCGCCCAGTCCGTTTCACTGGCGCTCGCAGCCTCCGCATGCACCGCTGCAATCGCCGCCTGCACCGTGTAGGCACCGAACGCCCGGCTGCGCAGCGCCAGCTGCACCAGCTCACAACCTTCGCTGATTTGCGCACCGTCCCACAGGCTGCGATCCTGCTGCTCGAGCAGCACCAGATTGCCTTGGGCATCGCTACGCGCGTGCTGGCGTGACGCCTGCAGCAACATCAGCGCCAGCAAACCGACCGCCTCCGGGTCCGGTAACAACTGCACCAGCAAGCGACCGAGGCGTATCGCTTCGTCACTCAACGCCTGTTGCACCAACGCCTCACCCGAAGACGCCGAATAGCCTTCGTTGAACACCAGGTAAATCACCCGCAACACGCTTTCCAGGCGCTCAGGCAATTCGTGCAGCTGCGGCACCTGGTAAGGAATGCGTGCGTCGCGGATCTTGGCCTTGGCGCGCACGATGCGTTGGGCAATGGTCGCCGGGCTCTGCAGGAAGGCACGGGCGATCTGCTCAGTGGTCAGGTCACAGACTTCGCGCAACGTCAAAGGCACCTGCGCATCGGCAGCCAGAGCCGGGTGGCAGCACGTGAAGATCAGCCGCAGGCGATCGTCGGCGAGCAACGCCTCATCACTGGGGTCTTGCCCCTGGCCCTCGATGAGCATGATCAGGTCAGCCTGCGAACGGTCGAAACGCGCACGCCGCCGCACCGCGTCAATGGCCTTGAAACGGCCGGTCGACACCAGCCATGCACGTGGGTTTTGGGGGATACCGTCACGCTGCCAGCGCTCGACGGCAATGAAGAAGGCATCATGCATGGCCTCCTCTGCCAGGTCGAAATCCCCCAGCAGGCGGATCAGCGTCGCCAGGATACGCCGCGAGTCCCGGCGGTAAACCCCCTCGATCTCGGCGCGTACCTGCACCAGCGTTGCCATCAGTCCGGCATCCGCTGGGTCACCACCTCCACCAGGCGGTCCAGGCTTTCTCCCCACCCCTGGTGAAAACCCATTTCTTCATGGGCCGTGCAGTCGGCAGCGCTCCAGTGCCAGGCGCGGGCGGTATAACGGGTCTTGCCGTGTTCCTCGTCAAAGGTCACCACTGCGGTCATGAAGGCCTTGGCCGACGGCACCCAGCCTGGCCCGAACGCATCGGTGAACACCAGCCGACGTGGCGCGGCGATCTCCAGGAACACACCCTGGGTGGGGTAATCGGTACCGTCGGGGGCGCGCATCAAGGTGCGAAACAGGCCACCGACCCAGAGCTGCATTTCACATTCCGGCGTGGTCATGCCATGCGGCCCCCACCACTGCATCAGCCACTGGGGTTCGGTCCAGGCACGGAACACCTTGGCGGGCGGGGCGTCGATCAGACGGCTGATGGCCAACTCGTGTTGCGCTTGCGCAGGTTGGGCAAGGCTCATTCTTGTTGTTCTCCGTTGCGGTCAGGGTTGCAGTTCGCGCACGGGCCTTACTTCAACGCTGCCGACCCGTGCGGCCGGGATGCCTTTGGCAATGTTCAATGCCTCGTTGAGATCGCGGGCATCGACCAGGTAAAAACCCGCAAGCTGCTCTTTGGTCTCGGCGAACGGGCCATCGGTCAGGCTCATGTGGCCACCGCGCATGCGTACCGTGGTGGCGGTCTGCACCGGTTTCAGCGCCTCGGCCGCGAGCATGCGCCCACAGCGCTGCAGCGACTCGGCGTAAGCCATGCATTCGGCATCTTCGGGGCTGTCGGGCAGGCTGTGCAGCAGCCCCTCGTCACAATAGACCAGGCACAGGTATTTCATGGTGATCTCCACGGCATTGGCAAAGTGCGTTTGGCGATAGCTGATCAGGGTTTGAGATCAAACAGCGCTTTCTGGGTTTCCACATCGAAAGGCGCCGACCAGTGCTCGTGGATGACCCGCCACTGGCCGGCGGTCTTGCGATAGCCCACGGTGACGCGCATGAAACCGCACTGGCTTTCGTCATCCGACGGGCCGCAGCGGTTGAGCCAATGGGCCAGGCCCAGCTCGCCATCGGCGTACACCGTGAGTTCGGCCAACTCGAACGTCATCGGGCCGGTGCAAAAACCCATGCACATTTCCCAATGTGCCTGGTACACGGCCTTGCCCTTGAACTGCAGTTCCTTGATCGCGTCGAAGGCGACGATGTCGTCGGCATAGGGGGCGGTGATACCTGGGATGTCACGATCGCGCACCGCTTGCATCCAGCGTTCGATCAGTTCACGGATTTCGCTTTCGGCCTGGGTATTCATGAGGGGCTCTCCGAAGTGCGGGTGGCGCCGGTACTCGGCGCCTTCAACACTGGTCGAACGAGAGAGCGGGAAATCGACAACAGGGAGGAAAAAGGCTGACAGGCGCGGCGGCACCCTGTAACTGCCTACACGCCCGGGCTGGCCAGTATGAATTCGCGATAGCCCGAAACGATCACGTACACCGCGAAATAGCAGAAAATCGCTGCCGAGAGCAGGTATGACCACGTCAGCAGACGGTCACCGAGCAAACGCCCACCATGGCTGGCGATGCCGCACAGGCTCAGGCACCAGACCAGCCCTGCAGCGAAAAAGCCGCCGAGAAACAACCCGGCCTCCAGCAGGCTACCGCCACCGGAACGGGAAATCAGCACGCCACCGACAGCGGCGAACCACAAAATGGCGGTGGGCGACGACATGGCCAGGAAGATACCGCGCATGAATTCGCGCCAGGCCGATTCCGCCACCACCTCGCTGCGCGCTTCCATATGCCCGCCGCGCCAGGCCGCCAGCAGCATCTTCAGCGCGAACCACACCAGCAGCGCCGAACCACCCAGCCACAAGGCCCAGCGCACGCTCTCGAACTGCAGCAACACGGTCATGCCGGCCAGCGCTGCGATCGCATACACCAGGTCACCGACACACGTGCCCAGGCCGAGCCAGAACCCTTGCAGGAAACCGCGCTGCATGGCCAGAGTGATCATAGCGATATTGGCCACACCGATATCAAGACACAGGGACAGGCTGAGGAGAAAACCGTTGGAGAAAGGCATTGAATACTCGATGACGGGTAAATGAGCGCCGTAGAGCCTGCCATGAGTGATTGCGGGATTGGAAGAACAAGTGTTCGATCAGGCCAGCGCCGCCTGTTCAAACACCTCGTCGGCCCACTGGTTCAGGCTTTTGCCTGCCGCACGGGCAGCAACGCTGGCAGCGGCATGGATTTCGGGCCGAATACGCAGCATGACCTTCCCCGATGCCGGCTTTTCGGGAGTGATGCCCTGTTCCGCGCAATCGGCCAGGTAGTCCTCCAACGCATGACGGAAGGCCTCATGCAGTTCCGGGACAGAACTTGCGTGGAAACTGATGATGTCGCGAATCCCCAGCACGCGGCCGACGAAAATATCATCACGCTCATCATATTCAATACGGGCGGCATAGCCCTTGTAGCGCATGCAACTCATCATTTCACTCCTGCCCGCAGCAAGAATTCGCGGGCCTCTTCAATCTGATACCGCCTGGCCTCCTTGCCTGGATGGGGACGATGGCACCTCCAGCACTGGCCGCCAAGCACCAGTTTGACCCGGGAGCCTTGCCGCTCCAGCACCTGCCCCCCGAGGTGCAGCACCAGCGTTTCAATCTCGGAAAAGGCTAGTGACGACGTGGTTGGCGTCCTCAGGATAGCGTCGAGAATTTTTCGGTATCGAGTATTCATGGAAAAATGCTATCAAAATAAGATAGCACTTATTCCAAGATATTCATTCAGGATCTTTCATTGCCCCCGAGAATCCGCGCATACCGCGCCCGGTCCACGTTCGCTCCGCTCAACACCACAGCCACGCGCTTGCCGGCCTGCTGTTCGCGCTCTTGCATCAACGCCGCCAGCGCTGCGGCACCTGCACCTTCGGCAGTGTTGTGCGTGGCCTCGTGGTAAACCCGCATGGCTTCGGCGACTTCACTGTCGGTGACCCGCACGATCCGCGCAGCATGCTCGCGCACCAGGGCAAAGGCTTGCGGATGGGGTACCCGGCAAGCCATGCCATCGGCGAAGGTTTCGGCAGTGGCAGTGGTGACGATATGGCCCTGCTCGAAGCTCTGGGCATAGGCATCGGCGGCGCTGGACACCACACCGACGATCTGGGTTTTCAAACCCAGCAGGTTACGCGCCTGGATCAGCCCGCAAATGCCTGACCCCATGCCGATCGGCACGTAAACGCAGTCCAGGTCACATACTGCCTCAAACAGCTCAAGGGCATAAGTGGCCACGCCCCGCACCAATTCCGGGTGGAACGAAGGCACCATGGCATACCCCAGCACCTCGGCCAGCCGCGCGGCTTCTTCACGGGCCACATCGAAATCCACACCGTGCTCGACCAACTCGGCCCCCAGTGCGCGCATGGCGGCGTTCTTCTCTGTGGAATTGCCCTCAGGGACTACGATGACCAACGCAATGCCTGCCTGCCGTGCCGCCAGGGCCATGCTTTGGCCGTGGTTGCCACGGGTTGCGGTGACCAGCCCGCGGGGTGGATTGCCGCCCGCCAGCAGCGAGCGCACATAGACCAGACCGCCCCGGACTTTGAAAGCCCCGGTGGGTGCGTGATTTTCGTGCTTCACCCACACCTCGCAGCCCAGCCGCTCAGCCAGCAACGGCCAGGCGTGCTGGGGCGTGGCAGGTACATGTTGGTGAACGAAATCGGCGGCTTCGCGCAGGGCGGCAAGGTCGAACATGGCGATCATCCCTTTCGGTAGGTGGTTGATCCGATCCTAAGCGCGGGGCATTGTATGGGTACAACCTTATATTGCATGGGTAGCAATTTCGTGTGGATCCCGCAGCTCGTCGAGGATGACCAACCCCGGTATCTGGCACTGGTCGACGCTATAGGCAACGCCATCGAGAGCGGCGTGCTCAAGGTCGGTGACCGCCTGCCGCCGCAACGGCGCCTGGCCTGGAAACTGGGCCTGAACCCCAGCACCACCCAACAGGCCTACCGTGAAGCCGCCGCTCGCCACCTGGTGGCGGGTGAAGTGGGCCGCGGTACCTATGTGCTGGCGGGGAGCAAGGAAGCGACCTTGTTTCGCCTCAAACACTGCGAAGGGCAAACGCCGCTGATCGACCTGTCGACCAATGTACCGGTTGCCGATCCGCACAATCATGATCTGCACGACAGCTTGCGCAGGCTGCTGGAAGGTCACGACCACGGCTTGCTCGACCATTACCTGGGCCCCGAACAGTTGCTGCTGGGGCGCATCCGCGGCGCCCACTGGCTGGGCAATCGCGGCCTGGCCCTGTCGGCTGACCAACTGTTGCTGTGCGGCGGAGCCCAGCAGGCGCTGGCCCTGGTGCTGCAGTCATTCTGCCAGGCGGGTGAGCCCGTCATGCTTGAAGCCCTGACCGCTCCGGGTATCAAGGCCGCCTGCCGGCAACTGCGTCTGCCCGTGCATGGCGTCGCACTGGACAACCAAGGCCTGCGGCCCGATGACCTGGACCGGGTAGCGCGCGCCAGCGGTGCCCGCGTGCTGGTGACCACACCCACCCTGCACAACCCCACGGGCGCCTGCATGGATGATGCTCGCCGCGAGGCAATCGCTGGGGTAGTCAAACGCCTGGGGCTGTTGGTGATCGAGGATGATGTGTATGGCGCACTCAGCGACCGGCCGCCGCTCTACCCGCTATTGGGCGATCAAGGGATCTACATCAGCAGCCTGTCCAAGACGGTGGCTGCAGGCTTGAGGTTGGGGTGGATCGTGGGCAGCGCGAAGTTGCTGTCACAGGTCGACCCGCATGCCCAGGCCAGCCACTGGCCGGTGTCGCCATTGGGCTTGCATGTCGCTTGCCAATGGATCGATGACGGTACCGCCGCCCGGCGGCTGGCCTGGCAGAAAGCAGAAATTTGCGAACGCTGGCGCCTGGCACGCAGGCTGCTGGCTGGTGGGCTGCACAACACAGGCCAGCCTTCACCGCACGCGTGGCTGGGCACGCCGCAGGGGGCTGAGGCGGTGGTAACGCAATGTCGGGAGCAAGGTGTGGAAGTCGTCCCGGCGAGTGTCTTCGCCATTGGCGCAAGTGAGGTGCAGGCCGTGCGCATCAGCCTGTCGGCGGCAGGCAGCCGGGCTGAACTGAAACGCGGCCTGGAGGTAATACGGCAGGTACTGTCTGCTCAATGAACCCAGGGTGACGAAAGCAGCCTCTTCGCTACTGCCCGGTGCGAAAAGGCCGCTAACGCAGGACCATCAACCCTGCTGGCAACCTTCGCCCATGGCGCGGTACTGAATGGTGTGCACCTGGCCCTGATGGTCTTCATAGGTCATGGTCGCAGGCACCACTTCGCAGACATTGGGGATGGTCGACAGGTTGATCACCCGTTTGATGTCAAGGTTCATGGAGTAGTCGTACTGCTGGGCCACAGGCTCGGTGGAGACGGCTTTGGCCTCATCGGCAAGGGCGAACGAGGACATACCGACCAATGCAAGAATCAGTAATGGTTTCATGGATGTTTGGCCTTTAAATCAATCAAGCTGATCGATTGACTTCATATGCCGTCAATGGCGCGGAGAAGTTGTCATCAACTGCGAAGATGACACGAAGTACCGATCCCGCTTTGTCGTACTGCCAGGGGGGATACGTGAAATTCTACTCCCGGCCTGGAATAGTTGAACCCCGAACTCGGACATTCACCCTTGCAGCTTTTGCAACAATCTGCGACAAAGCGAAACGGATTGATGGCCCGAAATCATTGGGCTAGAGCTGTTTGCCAGCGGAATACCATGACGCCACTCCTCTGCACCCCACTGACCGACCTTGAGCGGCGGCTGCTAGACCACTTCTATCGCCAGCAGGGCTCGCGCATGCGTGCAGCCAGCGAGGGTGAGTTGTGGGTGGCGCGCAGCGGCGAAATCGTTGCGGGCTTGAGCTTGAGCGCTGTTGCCGGTGGCCGGTGGCTCACCGGCCTGCTGGTAGCCCCAGAGTGGCGAAACCAGGGTGTGGCCGCGCGCCTGGTCAACGCAGCACTGGCCGAAGGTCGCGGCCCAACGTGGCTGTTCTGCCACCCGGACCTCGAAGCCTTTTACCAACGTCTGGGTTTCTCCCCGGCGAGCAGGTTGCCTGAAGCGCTGGGGTCACGCCTGGCCCGCTATCAACGCAGCAAACGCCTGATGGCGATGGTGCATGGTCAGTCGTCGCTGGCGTCCAGGCCAGGGAACAGTACCTCGGTGTAACCGAACTTGGCGAAATCCTGAATCCGCGAAGGATACAGCCGCCCGATCAGGTGGTCGCATTCATGCTGTACCACGCGTGCATGAAACCCGTCGGCAACCCGGTTGACCGGATTGCCCTGCGGGTCGATGCCCTCATAGCTGATGTGCTTGTAGCGAGGCACCACCCCGCGCAGGCCAGGCACAGACAAGCAGCCTTCCCACCCCTCCTCGATCTCGGTGGACAGCGGAGTGATCACCGGGTTGAGGAGAATGGTCTGTGGCACCGCCTCGGCATCGGGGTAACGCTCACTGCGCTCGAAACCGAAAATGACCAGTTGCAGGTCGATGCCGACCTGCGGTGCGGCCAGCCCCACGCCGCCGACATGGCGCATGGTTTCGAACATGTCGTCGATCAACTGCTGCAGTTCGGCGCTGCCGATCAGGTGTTCTGGCACCGGGGCTGCGACGCGCAGCAAGCGCTCGTCGCCCATCTTCAGGATGTCACGGATCATCGCGGGTTCGGCTCGGTAGGCTGGGGCTCGACGGGATGTTCATGGCCGAGCACGGTCAGGGTTTCCTTGGCTTTATCGCCCTCGAAATCCTTTTCGCCAGGGTCTTTGCCCTCAGCGGACATATGTTCGATCACAGCGTTCATCTCCGCGCCCAGCAACAATACGGCGGCAGAAATGTAGAAATACAACAGCAATACAATGATCGCACCGATACTGCCATACATGGCGTTGTAGTCGGCGAAAGTCTTCACATAGTAAGCGAATGCCAGCGAAGCGATGATCCAGACCACCACCGCCAGCACTGAGCCTGGAGTGATGAAGCGAAACTTCTGTTTCACGTCGGGCATCACGTAGTAGATCACCGCCACCGCCACCATCATCAGGATGATGATCGCCGGCCACCGCAAGATCGTCCACACCGTGACGATCACTTCCTGCATGCCGATCTGAGCCGCGATCCACTCCATCACCTGAGGCCCCAGCACCATCAACGCTGCCGCCGCCAGCAGCATACCGGCAATGCCGACGGTATAGACAATCGACAATGGTATGCGCTTCCACACCGGGCGCCCTTCGGGCACGTCATAGGCGGCATTCATGGCACTCATCATCAGCCGTACGCCTGCAGAGGCGGTCCACAACGCGATGACGATACCCACCGACAGCAGGCCACCTTTGGACTGCTGCAACTGATCGATGACGGGGTTGACCTGTTCCAACGCCTGGGGCGGCAATACCAGCTCCGATTGCATGCGCAGCCACGAGAAGAAATCCGGCAGGTGCAGAAAACCGATCAGTGCGATCAGGAACAGCAGGAACGGGAACAACGAAAACAGCATCTGGTAAGCAAGCGCAGAGGCGTAGGTGGACATCTCGTCGTCAAGGAATTCCTTGACGGTGCGCACCAGGATGCGGTGAAGGGGCAGGCCACCCAGGTCGGGAAAAATCATAGCGTCTCCTTTCGCCGCTTGATCAGTACATCAGGGAAGTCTAATAGACCACGCGACTGGTGTGCTGCTCCCTGCTGGACTTGAAGAAAAATTCGCCGTCTTGATCAACAGCCCCATCCCCGTCTGCTGGCGACGGGGCTGTAGTCATACCGTGATCAAGGCTTTTTCACAGCATCCTTGACGTCGCCCTTGACCTGCTGCCCTTCGCCCTTGATTTCCTGGGCCTTGCCTTCTGCGCGCAGCTTGTCATTGTCGGTGACTTTGCCAACACCTTGCTTGATGTTGCCCACTGCTTCGTTGGCCATACCTTTGACTTTGTCTTTAGTGCCGCTCATGGCAAATCTCCTGCAAATGGAGACACGTGATCCGTGTCGACAAAAGGTGGACCCAGCGGCCAGTTCAGGAGTTTCAAACATTTTTGCAATCTCAAGCCGAGCGGTAAATCTGCGGGCGAATACCGCACTGAATCGGCTACCTATGTCTGCGCAATGCCGGCCTGCTGCCCTAGAATCGCGGGCAAACGGCAGCCCTATAGAGGTTGCATGCTTATAAAAACAACAGCTTACGGAACCCTGCACCCATGCGTTTGATGCCCCTGCTGGCAGCCTTGCTGCCGCTGCTGCCCCTGCCCGCGATCGCTGGCGCACCGGCCACCGAAACCCTGCGGGTCGACCGCTACACCGACGACGGCCAGCCAGGCACCCTGCGCTGGGCGATCGAAACCAGCAACCAGAAGCCCGGCCACTACCGCATCGACATCGCCGCAGTCGGCCAAGCGCCATTTGTCATCCGGCCGACCCGCGCCCTGCCTGAAATCAAAGGCCCGGTGCAGATCACCGGCCTGCCTTGGGCGCGCGACGGCCAATACGTCGCCATCGACGGCGCCGGCTATATCAAGGACCAGGGAGTACGCACCTGCCCCGGCGCCCTGCCCGGCCAGTTCGGCACCAACGTGCGCACCACGACCAACCCCGGGCTGGTGCTGCGCGACACCCAGGGCGTGCACCTCAGTGGCCTGGAAGTACGCAACTTCTGCATCGGCATCCTGGTCAACCGCGCTAGCCACAACGTCATCGAAGACAACCGCATCGTCGCCAACAAGGGCGGTGCCGGTATCATGCTGACCGGCGATGACGGTGCCGGTAACCCCACGGCCACCACCACGGTCAACAACAAGGTGCTGCGCAACCAGCTGATCGACAATGGCGATGGCCTGGAGCTGACCCGCGGCGCGGCGTTCAACCTGGTGGCCGACAACCTGTTCCGTTCGACTGCAGCCAACCCGGAGCCGTCCCAGGGCATCGAGATTCTGCTGGGCAACGACAACAGCGTGGTACGCAACCGCTTCGAGAACTACTCCGACGGCCTGCAGATCAACTGGGGCAAGCGCAACTACCTGGGCGCCAATACCTTCAGCGGCAACTCGATCGGCGTCAGCGTCACCGGCCAAGGCAATATCCTCGACGGCAACCTGATCCACGGCAACCGCATCGGCGTGGCGCTGCGCCCGGAGCCGGAGGTCACCACCACGCGCCTGACCGGTAACCGGATCTGGGGCAACAGCCTGGATATCCGCCGCTGCGAAGCTGGCGGCTCTTGCGTACCGGATCAGCGCACGGGCGCCATCGTTTTTGGCGTGCCAGCCCAGGCCCATGCACTGTACGTAGGCTCTCGCGGGGTCGGTGCCGACCTGCCGAAAAAGGACCAGGCCGTGATCTGCGATGCCAAGGGCCAGCCCAAGCCCTGCCAGCCGCTGCCCAACCATAACCAGCAGGCACCACGGCTGTTGGCCCTGAACGACAATGTGCTGCGCGGCGAAGTGCAGGGGCCGGCATCGAGCCTGCTGCGGGTCGAGCTGTTCGGCAATGCCCAGGCACAAAGCACTGAGGCTGAGCAGTACCTGGGGGACGTGCTGGTAAACAGCGATGCCAAGGGGCAGGCGCAGTTTGCCCAGCGGCTGGAGAATGCCGATGGGCTGCGCAGCTTTACCGCCACCGTGACCACGGCCGATGGCGCGACCTCCGAGTTGAGCCAGCCACTTCGCCGCTAGGGTAGCTGGCCCCATCGCCGGCACGCCGACGACGGGGCCATCAAACCTTGCTCCGCTACCCGCCACCCCTCACAATGCAGCCCTTCATAGCGTCACACCGCAGGAACCTGCATGAAACTCGACAAACCCGCCGCCATCGCCCGGCGCAACGAAGCATTGGCCAAGCCGGTGCTCACCAGTGCCAACACGCTGTTCGCCATCCTCGACCCCAAACGCAACCTGTGGTGGTTCGAAGTACCGGTGGCGCTGCTGCGCAAGGGCCAGCCCGACTGGGTCAACCTGCTGCTGCACACCCCTGAAAGCGACGAACTGCAGCACCTGAAGGTCCCGACCAACTTCCTCAAGGCGCATCAGGAACAGATGGAAGTACGCAATGCCGGCAAGCGCCGCTC
Organism: Pseudomonas sp. SG-MS2; assembly: GCF_009933855.1. Lineage (NCBI taxonomy): Bacteria > Pseudomonadati > Pseudomonadota > Gammaproteobacteria > Pseudomonadales > Pseudomonadaceae > Pseudomonas > Pseudomonas sp. SG-MS2. The sequence continues at coordinate 32,074 of NZ_MOMO01000232.1, forward strand.
GACCATCAGCCTGGCGCTGAGCGCCGACCGTGATTCGCTGCTGCGCGACACCCGCCCGGGCGGTGAGCAGCTCGACTTCAGCACATTCGTGCAGGCCTGACCTCAGGCCCGCTCGATGCGATCGTCATGGATGACGATCCGGCCCTGTTTGAACAACGCGCCGATGGCCTTCTTGAAGTTGCCCTTGCTGACGTTGAACATGCGGCTGATCACCTCTGGGTCGCTCTTGTCGCACACCGGCAACACGCCCCCTTCGGCCTCCAGGCGCTGCATGATCTGCTCATGCAAGCCGTCCGCCAGCGCCTGGCCAACCGGTTGCAGGCTCAACGCGATCTTGCCGTCATGGCGCACTTCCTTGATGAAACCCTTCTCATGCATGCCCGAACGCATGAACTTGAAGATTTCATTCTTGTGGATCAGGCCCCAATGACGGTTGTTGATGATGGCCTTGAAACCCATCGGTGTCTCGCCCGCCACCAGCAGTTCGACCGGCTGACCGACCTGGTAATCGGCCGGGGTGCGGTCCAGATAGCGGTCCAGGCGTGAAGTGGCGGTGATGCGCCGGGTGCGCTTGTCGAGGTAGACATGCACCACGCAGTAGTCGCCGATCTTCAGCGGCCGCGCCTCTTCCGAGTACGGCATCAGCAGGTCCTTGGACAGGCCCCAGTCGAGGAAGATGCCCGCACCGTTGATGTCCTTGACCTTGAGGCTGGCGAATTCGCCAACCTGCACCTTGGGCTTCTCGGTGGTGGCGATCAGCTGGTCTTCGCTGTCCAGGTAGAGGAACACGTTGAGCCAGTCATCGACCTCGGTTTCGGCGTTCTTCGGGATGTAGCGCCCGGGCAGCAGGATCTCGCCGTCGGGGCCGCCGTCCAGGTAGAGGCCGAAGTCCACGTGTTTCACGATTTGCAAACTGTTGTAACGCCCAAGCAGAGCCATTTCCGATGTTCCTCAAGACAAGACGGCTATTCTACACCTGAAGCCAGCGCGCCGCCCGACCGCTGATTCGGCGGAACCGTCGTGGAGTACTCGCGTCTACCGTGTGGCCAGCCATCTGCAAGGGATCAGCACATGTTTCTACGCCTGTCCAAAGCCCTTATCATCGCCACGGCATTTGCGCTGGCACTGGTGGCCTGCAGCCGTATAGACCTGGCCTACCGCAACCTCGACCGGCTGGTCCCGTGGTCGCTGGACGACTACCTTGCCATGAACCGTGACCAGAGGTCGTTGCTCGACGAACGGCTCAAGCAGCACCTGGCCTGGCATTGCACGACCGAACTGCCCGGGTACCTCGACTGGCTCGACCGCGTACGCAGCATGGTCGCCGAGGGGCAAGTGACCGACCAGGCGCTGCAACAGCGCATGAACGAAGCCCGGCAGGCGATCGGTCGCGTTGCAGAAGCCATCACCCCGTCGGCCGCCGAGCTGCTGCGCGGCATGAGCGATGCCCAGGTCGCGCAGCTGGGCGAAGCTTTGCGTGAAGACATCAGTGAACGGCAAGAGAAATACGTCGATACACCCCTGCCCAAACAGGTCGCCCGCCGCGCCGAGCGCATGGAAAAACGCCTGACACCCTGGTTCGGCGAACTCACCGCAGCACAACGCCAGCGCGTACAAACCTGGGCACAGGCGCTGGGCGACCAGAACCGCCAGTGGATCGCCAACCGTGCGCACTGGCAACAACAGCTGATGATGGCCATGAACCAGCGCAGCGACGAAAGCTTCGAACCGCGCCTGGCGCAATTGCTGCAGCGCAAGGAAAGCCTGTGGACTGCGCAATACCGCGCTGCCTTCGAGAACAGCGAGCAACAGACACGCAGCCTGTTGATCGACCTGCTGCAACAGAGCAGCCCGGCCCAGCGGCAGTATCTTCAGGGGCGGCTGGCCAAGGTGCGTACCGACTTCAGTGAGCTCAAGTGCCTTAAGGGATAGGCAGGTCAATCGATGTCCGCCCGATAACCCGCCTCAGCGCCCTTTGCGCCGATACGGGAACACATCGATCACCTTGCCTTCGCGGATAGATGCCTGCAGCCCCTTCCAGTAATCCGCGTCATACAGCTCCCCATGCAACCTGCTGAATAAACGCCGCTGGCCCATATCGGCAAACAGAAACGGCGGGAACTCCTCCGGGAATACATCGTGCGGCCCGATCGAATACCACGGCTCCCCCGACATCTCGTCCTCCGGGTAGCGCGGCGGTGGGATATGGCGGAAATTCACCTCGGTCAGGTAGCTGATCTCGTCATAGTCGTAGAACACCACACGACCATGGCGGGTAACCCCGAAGTTCTTCAGCAGCATGTCGCCTGGAAAGATGTTCGCTGCGGCCAACTGCTTGATGGCCAGGCCATAATCCTCCAGCGCTTCGAGCACCTGGCCTTCGCTGGCCTGCTCCAGGTACAGATTGAGCGGGATCATGCGCCGTTCGGTCCAGCAATGGCGGACCAGCACCGTATCGCCTTCCACAGCTACGGTGGACGGCGCCACCTCCAGCAGCTCGGCCAGGCACTCAGGCTCGAACTTGGCCCGGGGGAAACGAAAGTCGGCGAACTCCTGGGTATCGGCCATTCGCCCAACCCGGTCGACACTCTTCACCAGGCGATACTTGTCGATCACCGTGGCACGGTCGACCGTCTTGGACGGCGAAAAGCGGTCCTTGATGATCTTGAATACGGTATTGAAGCCCGGCAGGGTGAACACACTCATGACCATGCCGCGCACACCGGGCGCCATGATGAAACGGTCGTCGGTACTGGCCAAGTGGTTGATCAGCGCGCGATAGAACTCCGACTTGCCGTGCTTGTAGAAGCCGATCGAAGTGTACAACTCGGCAATGTGCTTGCCTGGCAGTATGCGCTTGAGGAAATTGACGAACTCGGCCGGCACCGGCACGTCGACCATGAAATACGAACGGGTGAAGGAGAAGATGATCGAGACCTCGGCCTCATCGGTGATCAGCGCATCCGCCTCGATGCCATGGCCTTCGCGGTGCAGCAGCGGGATCACCAGGGGCCACTGCTCATCGCTGTTGTACAGCCGGCCCACCAGGTAAGCACCCTTGTTGCGGTACAGCACCGGCACGAACAACTCCACGGCCAGGGCCGGGTCCTTGCACACCCAGTCAGGCAGGCAGTCGCGCAGTTGCTCTTCAAGGCGTGACAGGTCGTGCTCAAGGTCACCATAGGCGAATGCATAGTCGCAGAAGATAGCCCGCAACAGGCCCTTGAGGCTGCCATCGGGCGTATAAGTGCGGGTCTGTGCAGCACGCTCATGGTTGCGAATCGAGGGCCGGGTGGTGTGGATGAACATGCAGCCGTCGTTGATCTGATCATGGCTGAACAGGCTGCAGAACAAGGAGTTGTACCAGGTCTCCGACAGCTCATCGTCCAGCCGCGGGTCGATCAGGCGTATATAGGCACTTTTCACCAAGGGCCACTGTTCGACCTCCAGCAGCACTTCCTCATCGAACCCGTCACGCAGCCAGCCGTTGACCTCACCGACCTTCTGCTCATAGAGGTTGATCCGCGCCGCCGCTGCCCGCTGGATGTCCTGCCAGCGCGCCTGCTCGAAGCGCTCGCGGGCGCCCAGGGTGATGCGGCGAAAGTGTTCGCGGTAGTCGTCGAAGCCATCGAGGATCATCCGGGCGATTTCGCCGGCCGGCCAGTGCTGGGTCATGCAGGACACCTCGGTGCGGGGTGAGATAGACAGCTTAGTCGCCCGCGCAACTTTGCGGAGCCTCGACCGGCTTACACCGCAAGAAAGGACAAGAACCGCCCGTGCGCCATCGCGTACACTCGCGCCCTGCCCTGTACCCGGAGACCACCGTGAGCCCCATCGCCCTGACCCGCCTGCTGACCCTTGCCGCCGTCTGGGGGGCGAGCTTTCTGTTCATGCGCATCATCGCCCCCGAGCTGGGCACCGTGCCTACCGCCTTCTTTCGCGTGTCCATCGCCTGCCTCGGCCTGGTCGCCATACTCGCCGCAGCCCGCGTACGCTGGAACTTCGAGGGCAAACTCGGCGCTTGCCTGGTCCTGGGCATGATCAACTCAGGCATCCCCGCCACCTTCTATTCGGTGGCAGCCCAGGTACTGCCGGCGGGGTATTCGGCGATTTTCAACGCCACCACGCCACTGATGGGGGTGCTGATCGGCGCACTGTTCTTCCGCGAGGCCATGACCCTGCCCAAATTGTGCGGCATCTTCCTTGGCCTGTTCGGTGTCGGCATTCTCAGTGGCGCAGGCCCGGTGGCACTGGACATGGCACTGCTGCAAGGCGCCCTGGCCTGCTTGGCGGCAACCACCTGCTATGGCTTCGCAGGCTTTCTGGCGCGGCGCTGGATCAGCGGCCTGGACAGCCGCCTCTCGGCGCTGGGCAGCATGCTCGGCGCCACGCTGATGATGACGCCACTGTTCGCCTGGAGTGCGCTGACCCAGCCGCCTGCCAGCTGGGGCGGCTGGCAGGTGTGGCTGTCGCTGCTGGGCCTGGGCCTTGTGTGCACGGCCTTCGCCTATATCCTGTACTTCCGCCTGCTGGCCGAGATTGGCCCGGTCAAAGCCAGTACCGTGACCTTCTTGATTCCGGTCTTCGGTGTGCTGTGGGGCGCGTGGTTGCTGGACGAATCGCTGTCGATGGGCCACCTGTATGGCGGCCTGCTGATCGCTGCCGCGCTGTGGCTTGTGCTCAAGCCCGCGCGCCGCGCTCAGGCCTGATACAGCACTCTGTAGGAGCCGGCTTGCCGGCGATGAATCCAACACCGTTTCACCAGTAAAACCACACACTTTGACGTTACCCCTAATGCCCGGCAATTACGCACGAAGCCAAATTCATGCGCGCTTGCTGGGCATTTTTGTGCCACATAGAAAACTACGTTTCATATATAAAACAAAGCAAGACGACTCATAACTTCGCAAACTCTTAATAACTAAGCACTTTCATATTTAATTCTGGAAATTACCCACCTGGCATTGTTCATGCACTAAACGGCGTATCACCTATAAAACAGACCAGAGACCGCGCCCATGGCTGTGAAAGAGATGTACGCAATCGCCCCGCAATGGCATGAACCGCAGCGCAACGAAGACCCGGCCCCCACGGAAATCGAATTCCGTCATGTCGGCAAGGCCTTCCCCGCCAAGGGCAAGACGGATGCCCCATTCGCCATCCGAGGCGTGAACTTCCAGATCCGTCGCGGCGAAGTGGTGTCGATCATCGGTCCTTCCGGCTGTGGCAAAAGCACCATCCTCAACATGGGCTCAGGCCTGTACCGGCCCACGGAAGGCGAAGTGCTGGTCGGCGGTGAAGCCGTCAACGGCCCGGTCCCCAAAGTTGCCTTCATGCTGCAGAAAGACCTGCTGATGCCATGGCGCAGCATCCGCCGCAACGTCGAGCTCGGCCTGGAAATCCAGGGAATGCCTGCCAGCCAGCGCAAGGTCATCGCCGAGGATCTGCTCAAGCGCTGCCACCTGCAAGGCTTCGCCGACCACTACCCGTTCCAGCTGTCAGGTGGCATGCGCCAGCGCGCTGCGCTCGCCCGCACCCTGGCGATCGACCCGCAGGTGCTGTTTCTCGACGAACCGTTCTCGGCCCTTGATGCGCAAACCAAGATGATCCTGCAACAGGACCTGGCGCAGATGCTGTTCGAGGAAAAGAAGACCGCCTTGTTCATCACCCACGACCTGGTCGAGGCCATTGCGCTGTCCGACCGCCTGCTGGTGATGAGCGCCCGCCCTGGCACGATCATCGAAGAAATCGAGATCGACCTGCCCTATCGCAACAACCCGCTGGAACGCCGAAAGCTGCCGGAAATCGGCCCGCTGGCCGGCCGCCTGATGGATCTGCTGAAGGTCGGCGAAGACCTCGACCTGCACTGACCGACGCCCCACTCACCACTCGGGAGTTAGCATGTTCACCACACACCTCAAGCGCATGGCTCATACCGCCCTGGCAACCCTGGCCCTGAGCCTGGCAGCCCATGCCCAGGCCGAGCCGATCAAGGTCACCTACCTGCTGCCTGCTCCACCCAGCCTGCCAGCGTTCGCGCCCTGGATCATCGCCAAGGAAAAAGGCTACTACCAGGCCCAGGACATGGACCTGACCTTCATCGCCGCCAAAGGCGGAGTCGACGTGGCCAAGCAGATCGGCGCGGGCAACGCCCTGGTTGGCGGCGCCATCGGTGACACGCCGATCATCGTGCGCCCCAACGGCATCCCGGTACGTGCAGTGGCGGTGCTCGGTGGCGGCGGGGTCACCATGATCGCTACCAACGCCAGCGAAAACATCCACTCGGTCAGCCAGCTCAAGGGCAAGACCCTGACAGTGATGTCCTACTCCGACACCACCTACTACGCCCTGCTCGCTTCGCTGCGCAAGGCTGGCCTGAGCAAGGACGATGTGGATATCCAGGCAGCCGGCCCCTCGGGCGTGTGGCAACTGTTCTCGGCCAGCAAGGCCCAGGCCATGGCCGGGGTGCCGGACTGGGTGGTCAACGCCGAAGACGCCGGGCTCAAGTACGCGCTGATCCCGCGCGAGCAGGTATTTGAAAGCATGGCCCAGGCGATCCTCGCTTCAGACGACGCCATCGAACATCACCCGCAGATCGTCCGCGGTGTGGTTCAGGCCACCCTGCGCGGCCTGCAGGACATCATCGATGACCCCAAGGCGGCCGCCGCCACCTTCGCCCGTGCAGTCCCGGCTTACGCCGGCAAAGAGGCCTCGCTGGAAAAGACCCTGCGCCTGTACGTGGAATACGTCTACGCCGGCCAGCCGGTACTCGGCCGCATCGACCCTGAGCGCCTGGACACCGTGCGCAAGTTCTACGTCAGCGAGGGCATCGTCAACCGCGAACCCAAGCTCGACGAGCTCTACAGCAACCAGTTCATCGAAACCCGTACCGCGGCCCAGTGACGGCCCGGCAATGACAAGGTAAGCACCCGATGAGAAATATCAATCCTTCTGTGGCCGGCAGCATCGCCCTGCTGGTCTTGTTCCTGGCGCTCTGGCAATGGGGCCCGGGACTGGTCGGCATGCCCGAGTTCGTCATGCCGCAACTGAGCCGGGTGGCTCAGGAAAGCGTGCTGATGTGGCACTCCGGCGGCCTGCTGGAACATACCCTGATCACTGCCTTCGAAATCATCGTCGGCTTCGCCCTTGGTGCTCTGCTGGGGGTGGCCATCGGCGTCTCGCTGGGGCTGTCGCCCTCGGCCGAAGCGATGCTTTCGCCTTACATCCTGGCGCTGCAGATCGCACCCAAGGTGGCCTTCGCCCCGCTGTTCGTGATGTGGCTGGGCTACACCATCTACCCGAAGATCCTCATCGCCATCCTGATCGTGTTCTTCCCGGTGATGATCAACGTGCTCTCGGCCATCCGCACCGTCGACCCGGACATGATCAACCTGGTGCGCACCATGAATGCCAGCCGCTGGCAGATCTTCCGCCTGGTGGAGTTCCCTTCGGCCATGGCCGCGCTGTTTTCCGGCCTGCGCATCGCCTCGACCCTGGCCGTCATCGGCGTCACCGTCGGCGAGCTGGTGGGCGGTAACCAGGGCCTGGGTTTTCTGCTGGTGGATGCCGAAGGCCAGGGCAACACCGCGGGCGTGTTCGTCGCCATCGTCATGCTCACGCTGATCGGCGTGCTCGCCTACGGCGCCGTGGTGTGGGCCGAAAAGCGCGTCCTGCACTACCTCCCCAAAGCCATGCTGAGTAGCCAATGATGAGCAGCTTCCACAACCTTCTCCAGGGCCGCCGCGTGCTGGTCACCGGTGGTGCCCGCGGGCTGGGCTATGCCTTTGCCCAGGCCATTGCCCAGGCCGGCGCCCGGGTGGTCATCGCCGATGTGCTCGCCGGGCGCGTGCAGCAGGCTGCCTGTGAGCTGAGCGGTATGGGCCTGGATGTCAGCGGCGTCAGCCTGGACCTTGCCAGCCCCGAGTCCATCGAGGCCTGCATCGAGCGCACGGTCAAGCGCCTGGGCGGCCTGGACGGCCTGGTCAACAACGCCTCGATCACCAACTCCGGCGGCAAGAGCTGCGAGGAACTGGACATCGAGACCTGGGACCAGGTCATGCAGGTGAATGTGCGCGGCACCTGGCTGATGACCCGCGCCGCCCTACCCGCATTGCGCGAAAGCGGCCGTGGTGCGGTCATCAACCTGGCCTCCGACACCCCGCTGTGGGGGGCGCCGAACCTGCTGGCCTATGTCGCCAGCAAAGGCGCGGTGATCGCCATGACCCGCAGCCTGGCCCGCGAGCTGGGCAACGCCAACATCACCGTCAACGCCATCGCCCCCGGCCTGGTGCTGGTCGAAGCCACCGCCTATGTGCCCGAGGCCCGCCACCGGCTGTACACCGAACAACGGGCCATCCAGCGCCCGCAACTGCCCGACGACGTCAGTGGCGCGGTGCTGTTCGCCCTGTCCGACCTGTCGCGCTTCATCACTGGACAAACCCTGCCGGTCAACGGCGGGTTCGTCATGCCCTGAGCAAAGGAGACCTCC
>NZ_MOMO01000233.1:0-74119 GCF_009933855.1 Pseudomonas sp. SG-MS2
CCCCCCCGCCAATGGCCTAGACTGCATGTATCGCCGTATTCGCTTGTTTGACCAAGGCCCATGCATGTCCGATCCCCGTTACCAGATCGACGTCAGCGTCGTGACCCGCTATCTGAAAGACCAATCCGACCCCGAAAGCGATCGCTTTGCATTCGCGTACACCATAACAGTGCAGAACAATGGCTCGATCAAAGCCAAGCTGATGTCTCGACACTGGCTGATCACCAACGGTGATGGTGAAGTGGAGGAGGTACGCGGCGCAGGTGTGATCGGCCAACAACCGACCATCGAGCCGGGCCAGAGCCACACGTACAGCAGCGGTGCAGTGATCAGCACCCGCGTGGGCACCATGCAGGGCAGCTACCAGATGTTCGCCGAGGACGGCAAACGCTTCGAGGCCGACATTGCCCCCTTCCGCCTGGCGGTGCCGGGGGCCCTGCACTGATGGCTACCTACGCCGTCGGTGACCTGCAAGGCTGCCTGCAACCCCTCAAGTGCCTGCTGGAGCGCGTCAAGTTCGACCCGGCTGTCGATCGCCTGTGGCTGGTCGGTGACCTGGTCAACCGCGGGCCTGAATCGCTGCAGACACTGCGCTACCTCTACTCGATCCGCCACTCGCTGACCTGCGTGCTGGGCAACCATGACCTGCACCTGCTGGCTGCATGGCAAAATGTCGAACGCCTGAAGAAAAGCGATACCCTGCGCGAAATCATCGAGGCGCCAGATGCCGATCAACTGCTCGACTGGCTGCGCCAACAGAAGCTGCTCCACTATGACGAGCCGCGCGGCATTGCCTTGGTGCACGCTGGCATCCCCCCCCAGTGGACACTGGGCAAAGCCCTGGAGCTGGCTGGCGAAGTCGAGGAGGTGCTGCGCGATGACGAGCGCCTGAAGCTGTACCTCGATGGCATGTACGGCAACGAGCCAAACAAGTGGAGCAAGAACCTCAGCGGCGTCGAGCGCCTTCGGGTGATCACAAACTACCTGACCCGCATGCGCTTCTGCACTGGCACAGGCAAGCTCGACCTCAAGAGCAAGGAAGGGCTGGGCACGGCACCGAAAGGTTACAAGCCCTGGTTCGCGCACAAGGACCGCCGCTCGCGGCATGTGAAGATCATCTTTGGCCACTGGGCCGCACTCGAAGGGCGCGTCGAGGAGCCCGGCATCATCGCCCTCGATACGGGCTGTGTATGGGGTGGCACCATGACCCTCTACAATGTCGACAGCGGTGAATACCTGCGCTGCGACTGCGCCGACGACGGCACCCTGCGCCCGCCGGCACAACCGACTAAACTTAACGATCAGCCCTGAAGGAAAGCCTTACCCATGAGCGAATTCAAACGCATCCCTCCCGAGCAGGCCCTGGCCTTGCGCGCGCAAGGTGCGGTCGTCGTCGACATTCGCGACCCGCAGGCCTATGCCGCCGGCCACATCGCCGGCGCCCGGCACCTGGACAATCATTCGGTTGCCGACTTCATCCGCAATGCCGACCTGGATGCCCCGACCCTGGTGGTCTGCTACCACGGCAACTCCAGCCAGAGCGCGGCCGCGTACCTGGTCGGCCAAGGTTTTTCCGACGTTTACAGCGTCGATGGCGGCTTCGAGCTGTGGCGCACCACCTACCCGGACGAGACCGCGCAAGGCACCCCTGAATAATTTTTTAATTCCACTCCAGCCCGCGCCCCACGCGGGCTCGCGCCTCACCTGACGAACGGTCGCCGACAACTTCTGCGCCGCTTGCCCTTGACCTTGCGGATAACCAACTATTCTTAAGCGCAGGCCATCCAAAAAAGGGGAGAGCCGGTACACCGGCGTGCGGGTCATCGGTAGCGTTACAGGGTGTTCTGGGGGGTATACAGCAATCGGCAAGCCCGGTTGCATGCCAGCATCAGCTGACTGATCCGGCGTCGTCTCCACGTATCGAGCGAGGTGACGTCATGAGTATTTTTAGCCACTTCCAACAACGTTTCGAGTCTACGCGCCAGGAAGAACTCTCGCTGCAGGAGTACCTCGAGCTGTGCAAAGAGGATCGCAGTGCCTACGCATCGGCGGCTGAACGGCTGTTGCTGGCCATCGGCGAGCCGGAACTGATCGACACCTCAAGCAACTCCAGACTGTCGCGCATTTTCTCCAACAAGGTGATCCGCCGGTATCCGGCCTTTGCCGACTTCCATGGCATGGAAGAGTGCATCGACCAGATCGTTTCCTACTTCCGCCACGCCGCCCAAGGCCTTGAAGAGAAGAAACAGATCCTCTATCTGCTGGGCCCGGTGGGTGGCGGCAAATCGTCGCTGGCCGAAAAGCTCAAGCAGCTGATGGAAAAGGTCCCTTTCTACGCGATCAAGGACTCGCCGGTTTTCGAGTCGCCGCTGGGCCTGTTCAACGCCACTGAAGATGGCGCCATCCTCGAAGAAGAGTACGGCATCTCGCGGCGCTACCTGAACACCATCATGTCGCCATGGGCCACCAAGCGTCTGCAGGAGTTCGGTGGCGACATCAGCAAGTTCAGGGTGGTCAAGCTGTACCCCTCGATCCTCAACCAGATCGCTATCGCCAAGACCGAGCCAGGCGACGAAAACAACCAGGACATCTCGGCCCTGGTCGGCAAGGTGGACATCCGCAAGCTCGAGGAATTCCCGCAGAACGATGCCGACGCCTACAGTTACTCGGGTGCGCTTTGCCGGGCCAACCAGGGCCTGATGGAATTCGTCGAGATGTTCAAGGCGCCCATCAAAGTGCTGCACCCGCTGCTGACCGCCACCCAGGAAGGCAACTACAACAGTACCGAAGGCCTGGGCGCGATCCCTTATTCCGGGATCCTGCTGGCCCACTCCAACGAATCGGAGTGGCACACCTTCCGCAACAACAAAAACAACGAGGCGTTCATCGACCGGATCTACATCGTCAAGGTGCCGTACTGCCTGCGCGTCAGCGACGAGATCAAGATCTACGACAAACTGCTGGTCAACAGTTCGCTGGCCAAGGCCCATTGCGCACCCGATACGCTCAAGATGCTCGCCCAGTTCACGGTGCTCTCACGCCTGAAGGAGCCGGAAAACTCCAACATCTACTCCAAGATGCGTGTCTACGATGGCGAAAACCTCAAGGATACCGACCCGAAAGCCAAATCGATCCAGGAGTACCGCGATTCTGCGGGTGTCGATGAAGGGATGAACGGCCTGTCCACGCGTTTCGCCTTCAAGATTCTCTCCAAGGTGTTCAACTTCGACCCGCACGAAGTGGCGGCCAACCCCGTGCACCTGCTCTATGTGCTGGAACAGCAGATCGAACAGGAGCAATTCCCGGCGGAAGTGCGTGAACGCTACCTGCGCTACCTGAAGGAATACCTGGCGCCACGCTACATCGAGTTCATCGGCAAGGAAATCCAGACCGCCTACCTCGAGTCCTACAGCGAATACGGTCAGAACATCTTCGACCGCTACGTGCTGTACGCCGACTTCTGGATCCAGGATCAGGAATACCGCGACCCGGAAACTGGCGAGATCCTCAACCGCATTGCCCTGAACGAAGAGCTGGAAAAGATCGAAAAACCAGCTGGCATCAGCAATCCGAAGGATTTCCGCAACGAGATCGTCAACTTCGTACTGCGTGCCCGTGCCAACAACAACGGCAAGAACCCAAGCTGGCTCAGCTACGAGAAGCTGCGGGTGGTGATCGAGAAGAAAATGTTCTCCAACACCGAAGACTTGCTGCCAGTCATCAGCTTCAACGCCAAGGCCAGCAAAGAAGATCAACAGAAACACAACGACTTCGTCACGCGGATGGTGGAGCGTGGCTACACCGATAAACAGGTGCGCCTGCTGTCGGAATGGTACCTGCGGGTCAGGAAATCGCAATAAAGCGGCAAGCTGCTCCTGCAGCAAGCTCCAAGCCGCCAGCAGCAAGCTGCAAGTTGTGCGCGCTCGGTTCAAACCCGACGCCACAGCCTGCAGCAGCGCTGGCTGCTCTTTCTTGAAGCTTGTGGCTTGAAGCTTGTGGCTTGCAGTTGCAGCTGCATCCAGTCACCGGAGGGACCATGAGCTACGTTATCGACCGACGCCTGAACGGCAAGAACAAGAGCACGGTCAACCGCCAGCGTTTCTTGCGGCGCTACCGTGAACACATCAAGAAAGCCGTCGAAGAGGCCGTAAGCCGTCGCTCCATCATGGACATGGAGCACGGCGAGCAGATCAGCATCCCGGGACGTGATATCGACGAACCGGTGCTGCACCATGGCCGCGGCGGCAAGCAGACCATCGTGCATCCGGGCAACAAGGAATTCACTGCTGGCGAACATATCGCCCGGCCGCAGGGCGGTGGCGGCGGTGGTGGCCGCGGCAAGGCAGGCAACTCCGGCGAGGGCATGGACGACTTCGTCTTCCAGATCACCCAGGAAGAGTTCCTCGAGTTCATGTTCGAAGATCTCGAGCTGCCCAACCTGGTCAAACGCCACCTGACCGGTGCCGACACCTTCAAGACCGTGCGCGCCGGTATCGCCAACGAAGGCAACCCGTCGCGCATCAATATCGTGCGCACCCTGCGCTCGGCCCATGCCCGGCGTATCGCCTTGACCGGCAGCAGCCGCGCACTGCTGCGCGAGGCGCAGAAGGAACTGGCCCGGTTGAAAGTCGAGGAGCCCGACAACTTCACCGACATCCAGGAGGTCGAGCAAGAGATCGAGCGGCTCAAGGCCCGTATCAACCGCCTGCCGTTCCTGGATACCTTCGACCTCAAGTACAACCTGCTGGTCAAGCAGCCCAACCCCAGTTCCAAGGCCGTGATGTTCTGCCTGATGGACGTGTCCGGCTCGATGACCCAGGCCACCAAGGACATCGCCAAGCGGTTCTTCATCCTGTTGTACCTGTTCCTCAAGCGCAACTATGACCGCATCGAGGTGGTGTTCATCCGCCACCACACCAGTGCCCGCGAAGTGGACGAAGAAGAGTTCTTCTATTCCCGCGAGACCGGCGGCACCATCGTTTCCAGTGCACTCAAGATGATGCAGGAGATCATGGCCGAACGTTACCCGGCCAGTGACTGGAACATTTATGCCGCCCAGGCTTCCGACGGCGACAACTGGAACGACGACTCGCCCATCTGCCGTGAGATCCTTTCCAAACAGATCATGCCGCACGTGCAGTACTACACTTACGTGGAGATCACCCCCCGCGAGCATCAGGCGCTGTGGTACGAATACGAGCGTATCGGCGAAGCTTTCCCCGACACGTTCGCCCAGCAGCAGTTGGTTTCGGCCGGTGACATTTACCCGGTCTTCCGTGAACTCTTCCAGCGCAGGTTAGCCACATGAGCGCCAGAGAACAGAGACGCCAACCCATTTCCACCGGGTCCGAGTGGACGTTCGAGCTGATCCAGACCTACGATCGGGAGATCAGCCGTTTGGCCGAACGTTATGCCCTGGACACCTACCCCAATCAGATCGAAGTGATCACAGCCGAGCAGATGATGGACGCGTATGCCTCCGTCGGCATGCCGCTGGGCTATCACCACTGGTCCTACGGTAAACAGTTCCTCAGCACCGAGAAGTCCTATAGCCGCGGCCAGATGGGCCTGGCCTACGAGATCGTGATCAACTCCGACCCCTGCATCGCCTACCTGATGGAAGAAAACACCATGTGCATGCAGGCACTGGTGATTGCCCACGCCTGCTATGGCCACAACAGTTTCTTCAAAGGCAATTACCTGTTCCGCACATGGACCGATGCCAGTTCGATCATCGACTACCTGGTGTTCGCCAAGCAGTACATCGCCCAGTGCGAAGAGCGCCACGGCATCGATGCTGTCGAAGACCTGATCGACTCCTGCCACGCCTTGATGAACTACGGCGTGGACCGCTACAAACGCCCCTACCCGATCTCCGCCGAGGAGGAGCGGCGCCGCCAGAAGGAGCGCGAGGAGCACCTGCAACGCCAGATCAACGACCTGTGGCGCACCATTCCCAAAGGCGCAGAGAAAGGCGGCGACCGCGATGATGCGCGCTTCCCCGCCGAACCGCAGGAAAACATCCTTTACTTCATCGAAAAACACGCCCCGCTACTCGAGCCTTGGCAGCGCGAAGTGGTGCGTATCGTGCGTAAGATCGCGCAGTACTTCTACCCCCAACGCCAGACGCAGGTCATGAACGAAGGCTGGGCGACCTTCTGGCACTACACCCTGATGAACGACCTGTACGACGAAGGCCTGGTAACCGACGGCTTCATCATGGAATTTCTTCAGTCGCACACCAGTGTGGTGTTCCAGCCCGGCTTCGACAGCCCTTATTACAGCGGCATCAACCCTTATGCCCTGGGTTTCGCCATGTACACCGACATCCGCCGCATGTGCGAAAACCCTACCGAGGAAGATCGCCGCTGGTTCCCGGACATTGCCGGCAGTGATTGGCTGTCGACCATCAAATTCGCCATGAGCAGCTTCAAGGATGAGAGCTTCATCCTGCAGTACCTGTCTCCCAAAGTGATCCGCGACCTCAAGCTGTTCAGCATCCTGGATGACGACCAGCGCGACGACCTGCTGGTGCCTGCGATCCATGACGAAGCTGGCTACCGGGCGATACGCGAGCAACTCGCGGCCCAGTACAACCTGGGCAACCGCGAACCCAACGTACAGATCTGGAGTATCGACCGCCGCGGCGACCGCTCCCTGACCTTGCGCCACCAGCAACACAACCGCAAACCGCTGGGTGACTCCACCGAGGAGGTGCTCAAGCACCTGCACCGCCTTTGGGGCTTCGACATCCACCTGGAAACCGTGCAAGGCGATCAAGTGGTCAAGACCCACCACATGCCACCGCGTGGCGAGCATGGCGAAGCCGGCGACTACGGCCGCATGGACCTGGCCGTCATCCATCACCTCTAGCCTGCACACCACCATTGCTGCCGACAGGGTATCCTGTGGGCAGTAATGGAGGCTGCACATGCAAATCTACAAAGTCGGCGGCGCCGTGCGCGACCGCCTGCTCGGGCGCCCGGTCAGTGACATCGATTGGCTGGTGGTGGGTGCCAGCGTCGAAGAAATGCACGCCAAGGGCTTTCGCCCGGTTGGCGCTGACTTCCCGGTTTTCCTGCACCCCAAGACGGGCGAGGAATATGCCCTGGCGCGTACCGAGCGCAAGAGCGGACGCGGCTATGGCGGTTTTACCTTCCACGCCAGCCCCGAGGTGACCCTCGAAGAAGACCTGATCCGTCGCGACCTCACCATCAATGCCATGGCCGAGGATGATCAGGGGAACGTTCTGGACCCCTTTCACGGTCGGGCCGATCTTGAGCAACGCCTTCTGCGCCATGTGTCCCCGGCATTCGCCGAAGACCCCTTGCGCGTACTGCGTGTTGCCCGCTTTGCCGCACGCTATGCGCCGTTGGGGTTCAGGGTCGCCGATGAAACACTGGAGCTGATGAAGCAGATCGCGAATTCTGGCGAACTGCAGGCGCTGACGGCTGAACGCAGCTGGAAAGAGATCGAGCGAGCGCTGATGGAAGACGAGCCACAGGTGTTCATCAACGTGCTGAGCGACTGTGCAGCACTTAAACAACTGATGCCTGAGCTTGAGGGAGATGCGGCTGCGCTGGCGGCACTGACGCAAGCAGCCAAACATCATCAGCCCCTGCACATTCGCTGGGCCTGCCTGCTGCATAGCCTGGAGCCAGCTTCGATCAAAGCGCTCAACCAGCGCTTCAAGGCGCCGCGTGAATGCCAGGAACTGGCCATGCTGGTGGGTGAATGCGCCAGCAACGGCCACAGGGCCTTGCAGCTGGAGCCAGAAGACATGCTGGCATTGCTTCAGAAGTTCGACGTGTATCGGCGACCACAACGCTTCGAGGATTTCATTTCCGTGTGCCAAATGGTTGCCCAAGGAAGCGCACAGGCTTATCCACAGGCGGATTACCTGCGCGCAGCGGCAGCGGCCGCCAGGGCGGTAGAGGCGAAGCCCCTGGTGGAAGCAGGGCTGACCGGGCAGGCATTGGGGGAGGCGCTGAAGCATCAGCGCCTGGAGGCACTGAAGGCCTACAAGGCCAATGCCGAAAACTGATCGCCCGACTGCTCGTACCTACCCGCAAAGGGGCCAGTACGAGCAGCGATCACCCCGGCTCAGACGCTGGTAAGCTGCAAACCGCGCCATTCATACGCGACCGGCGCCAGCACCTGGTCGATATTGGCCTCCTGCCACAACCGGGCCATGCTCTTACCCTCTCCCGGGTGCACCAGCTCAGGCGCCAGCAGCGCCAACGGCCATAGCACGAACGCGTTCTTCAGAATCTCGGCCCTGGGCAACACCAGCCCATCGAACGTGCCATGCAGATCGTCATACATCAGCACATCGATATCCAGCGGCAGGCCCTTGCGGTCGGGCGCGTAGCGGCCATTGTCAGCCTCGATGAACTTGAGCCGGCGGTCCAGCTCCATCAACCCAAGGTCGGTCTTGCCCGTCACCACGAAGTTGATGAATGGGCCGCTCTTGATCCCCACAGCCTGGCTTTCGAACGCCGGAGAACAACGCATGTCACAGAGGATCGCCGCCAATGCATCGAGCCCTGCGCACAGGTGCGCATGGCGATCGATGTTGCTGCCCAGGCCCAGGTAAACCGTGCTCAGAGACATCCGCGCTCGATCTCCACGCCAACACCGCCTCGGGCCGCAGGGACCGCACCCGGCTTGGTCAGCTTGAGCCGCACCCAAGGGATGTGGAACTCTTCCATCAGGGCCGCGACCAGCCGTTCGGCGAACGTCTCCACCAGTTCGAAACGCGCCTGCTCGGCAAAGGCCTGGATACGCGCCGAAACACTGGCATAGTCCAACGCCAGGTTCAGATCATCGCCAGCCGCTGCCGGGCGATTGTCCCAGGCGAAACTCAGGTCCAGGCGCAGGCACTGGCGAATATCCCGTTCCCAGTCATAGGCACCGATGACGGTATCGACTTCCAGGCCTTCGATGAACACTCTGTCCAAGCACTTCTCTCCACAGCACGACAAGGGCGACTGGCGCCGTTAGAATCAGGGCGTCCTCGCCCGGAATAGTTAGCATGTTTTGGTTACTGGCGCTGCTCGCCTACCTGCTCGGCTCGCTGTCCTTCGCCATCGTCCTCAGCCGCCTTTCGGGCAGCCCGGACCCGCGCTCCTGCGGTTCGGGCAATGCCGGCGCCACCAACATGCTACGCCTGGCGGGCCGCAAAATGGCGATCCTGACCCTGCTTGGCGACCTGTGCAAGGGCTTGCTGCCCGTAATGCTGGCACGCCTGGCCGGGCTCGACCTGCAAGAGCAGGCCTGGGTAGGCGTCTGCGCGGTGCTCGGCCACCTGTTCCCAGTGTACTTCCGCTTCCAGGGCGGCAAGGGTGTAGCCACGGCGGCCGGCATGCTCATGGGCCTGTACTTCCCCGCCGCGCTACTGGCCATCGGCGCCTGGCTGCTGACGTTCTACCTCACCCGCACCAGCTCGCTGGCCGCGCTGATCGCTACACCGCTGACCCTGCCACTGCTGGCCTGGCGCGAGCCAGCGGCCCTGCTGCCGATCAGCGTGCTGACCGTGATGATCGTCTGGCGCCACCGCAATAACCTGCGCGACCTGTTCGCCGGGCGCGAACGCCACTTCTGACGCACACGCAAGCGGCTTACAACGGTGGCAACTGCTCCATCGGCCAGCGCGCCTGCACGCTGATCGCCAGGTCCTGCTGCTGCCCGGCCAACAGCCGCTGGCAACCGGCATAGGCGATCATCGCGCCGTTGTCGGTACAGAATTGGGGACGCGCGTAGTACACGTTGCCTTTGATACTGCCGAGCATGTCCTCGAGGGAGGCACGCAATGCCTTGTTGGCGCTCACGCCACCGGCAATCACCAGACGCTTGAGGCCGGTCTGCTTCAGTGCGCGCTTGCACTTGATGGTCAGAGTCTCCACCACAGCCTGCTGGAACGCCAGGGACACGTCGCAACGGGTTTGCTCGTTGTCGTCACCAGCATCGCGGCACTGCTGCCAAGTGTTCAGGGCAAAGGTCTTCAGGCCACTGAAGCTGAACGCCAGGCCCGGACGGTCGGTCATCGGCCGCGGGAACACAAAACGCCCCGGTACGCCCCGTTCTGCCAGGCGAGCGATTTCCGGGCCACCCGGGTAATTGAGGCCGATCAGCTTGGCAGTCTTGTCGAACGCTTCGCCAGCAGCGTCATCCAGGCTCTCGCCCAGCAACTCGTACTGGCCGATGCCATCGACCCGAACCAGCTGGGTATGCCCCCCAGACACCAACAAAGCGACGAACGGAAACTGCGGAGGATTTTCCTCAAGCATGGGCGCCAACAGATGGCCTTCCATATGGTGCACGCCGATCGCCGGAATATCCCATGCGAAAGCCAGAGCCTGGGCGCAGGACGCACCCACCAGCAGCGCTCCGACCAGGCCAGGGCCTGCGGTGTAGGCAATGGCGTCGATCTCGGTGGCCACGCAGCCCGCCTCGTCCAGCACCTGGCGGATCAGGGGCAGCATGCGCTTGACGTGGTCCCGTGAGGCAAGCTCGGGTACCACCCCGCCAAACACGCGGTGCAGGTCGATCTGGCTGAACAGCGCGTCGGCCAACAAACCGCGTTCGCTGTCGTATAATGCGACGCCGGTTTCGTCGCAGGATGTTTCCAATCCCAGTACTAGCATGGGCTCGTCCCTTGTGGGGGCTGATTTCGAAGCCGCGCATGATAGTCCCCGTGCCGGGTGCCGACCAGCGGTTTTCGATCAGAGGCTTTGCATTCCGGCTTGCTAAGGGTTAACATCCGCAACCCTTGAAAACCGACGTTCTCCAGCACACCTTTGTTTTGCCAGGAGCACGTCTACCCCGGTAATGAATTAAGGTAGCCCTGGATGCCAGCCGTCAAAGTTAAAGAGAACGAACCCTTCGACGTAGCTCTGCGTCGTTTCAAGCGCTCCTGCGAAAAAGCCGGTGTACTGGCTGAAGTTCGTAGCCGCGAGTTTTACGAGAAGCCGACCGCCGAGCGTAAGCGTAAAGCAGCTGCTGCTGTTAAGCGTCACGCCAAGAAAGTTCAGCGCGAACAGCGCCGCGCCGTTCGTCTGTACTAATACAGTACAGCCGTTCTACGCAAAGCTTCTGCCCTGCCCGGCTCACCGCCGGGCCGATGGCAGCGGTTTGTTTCAACCTTGAGCAGCTAGTTCAAGGCGTCCATCGCAACCTGCAATGGGCAAAGCGCATCAAAACGTCAGAGCTGGTTTCGACCAGTCGTGCACGTCCTCACTGACGAGCCCCTGGTTACCTGGAGGCTACCGACGAGCACACATTCCCTCGCACATCCCCTAGCAGCTCTTGCCCCTAACGGCGCGCTAGCGTTTAGACTTGCCAGTTGCCAGATGACGAGACTGCCATGGCCGGGCTGATTCCCCAAAGCTTCATTGACGACCTGATCAACCGCCTCGACATCGTCGACGTGGTGAGTTCGCGCGTCCAGCTGAAAAAGGCCGGCAAGAACTACTCTGCCTGTTGCCCGTTCCACAAAGAGAAAACCCCGTCCTTCACGGTCAGCCCGGACAAGCAGTTCTATTACTGCTTCGGTTGCGGCGCAGGCGGCAACGCCCTGGGCTTCGTCATGGACCACGACAACCTGGACTTCCCCCAGGCCGTCGAGGAACTGGCCCGTGCCGCAGGCATGGAAGTGCCCCGCGAGGAAGGCCGGCGCGGTCAGAAGCCACGACAGCCTACAGACTCGCCGCTTTACCCACTGCTGGATGCAGCCTCGGAATTCTACCGCCAGGCCCTGCGCAGCCACCCGACCCGAAAAGCCGCAGTGGACTACCTCAAGGGCCGCGGCCTGTCGGGCGAAATTGCCCGCGACTTCGGCCTTGGGTTCGCACCACCCGGCTGGGACAACCTGCTCAAGCACCTCGGCGCGGACACCCTGCAACAGAAGGTGATGATCGACGCCGGCCTGCTGATCGAAAACGCCGAAAGCGGCAAACGCTACGACCGCTTCCGCGACCGGGTGATGTTCCCGATACGCGACAGCCGCGGGCGCATCATCGCCTTTGGCGGCCGCGTTCTGGGCGACGACAAGCCCAAGTACCTCAACTCCCCGGAGACCCCGGTATTCCATAAGGGCCAGGAACTTTACGGGCTGTATGAGGCGCGCAAGCACAACCGCAACCTCGACGAGATCATCGTCGTCGAGGGTTACATGGATGTCATCGCCCTGGCCCAGCAAGGCCTGCGCAACGCCGTAGCCACACTCGGCACCGCCACCAGCGAAGAACACCTCAAGCGCCTGTTTCGCGTGGTGCCCAGCGTACTGTTCTGCTTCGACGGCGACCAGGCCGGGCGCAAGGCCGCCTGGCGCGCCCTGGAGTCGACCCTCTCGGCACTGCAGGACGGGCGCCGTGCGCGCTTCCTGTTCCTGCCTGAAGGCGAAGACCCGGACAGCCTGGTACGCGCAGAGGGCACCGATGCCTTCATGGCGCGCATCAACCAGCACGCCCAGCCGCTGGCCGACTATTTCTTCGAGCAACTGAGCGTCGAGGCCGACCCGCGCTCGCTTGAAGGCAAGGCGCACATGGCGACCCTGGCTGCACCGTTGATCGAAAAAATCCCCGGCGCCAACCTGCGCCAGCTGATGCGCAATCGCCTGAAGGAAATTACCGGCCTCGATCCACAGCAGGTCGAGCAGTTGGCCCAGCAGGCGCCTGCCGCCAACAGCGTGCCGGACTATGACCCTGGCTACGACTACGACGCCATGGCCAGCTACACCCCCGACTATGGCGACATGCCGCAACACGACTACGCCCCGGCGCAGCAGGAGCAGCAGTGGAAGCCGAACAAGGGGGGCGGCAAGAAGCCGTGGAGCGACAAGCCCTGGGACAAGAACCGCAAGAGAGGCAAGCCGTGGCAGCAGCGCGATGAAGCGCCGCCACGCACGCCGGCACCGGTGGAACCCCCGACCCTGGCGGCCTTGCGCACGCTGCTGCACCACCCGCTGCTGGCCGGCAAAGTCGAGGACGCCAGCCACTTTGCCGACGAAGAGCACCTCTACAGCCAGTTGCTGGTGGCGCTGATCGAGGCCGCGCAGAAAAATCCTGGGCTAAGCTCAATGCAGCTGATCGCACGCTGGCACGGCACTGAACAGGGCCGCTTGCTGCGAGCCCTGGCAGAAAAGGAATGGCTGATCGTGGCCGACAACCTTGAACAACAGTTTTTCGACACTATAACTAGCTTGTCCGCCCGCCAACGCGAGCGCAGCCTGGAACATCTGCTCAGGAAAGCACGTCAAAGCGAGTTGAGCAGCGAGGAAAAATCTCAGCTTCTCGCCCTGCTGAGCCGGAATGTTCCCGCACAAACGCCGACCTCATCTGGCGCGTGAGGCCCATGCTCGGGTATAATCCTCGGCTTGTTTTTTGCCCGCCAAGACCTTCAGTGGATAGGGTGTTATGTCCGGAAAAGCGCAACAGCAGTCTCGTATCAAAGAATTGATCACCCGCGGTCGTGAGCAGGGCTACCTGACTTACGCGGAGGTCAACGACCACCTGCCTGAGGATATTTCAGATCCTGAACAGGTGGAAGACATCATCCGCATGATCAACGACATGGGGATCAACGTATTCGAGAGTGCTCCGGATGCGGATGCCCTTCTGTTGGCGGAAGCCGACACCGACGAAGCCGCGGCCGAAGAAGCCGCTGCTGCGTTGGCGGCCGTTGAAACCGATATCGGCCGCACGACCGACCCAGTGCGCATGTACATGCGCGAAATGGGTACGGTCGAGCTCCTGACCCGCGAAGGCGAAATCGAAATCGCCAAGCGTATCGAGGAAGGCATCCGTGAAGTGATGGGCGCTATTGCCCACTTCCCGGGCACAGTTGACTACATCCTCGGTGAATACGACCGCGTCACCACCGAAGGTGGCCGTCTGTCCGATGTTCTCAGCGGTTACATCGACCCTGACGACAATATCGCTGCTCCGACCGAAGAAGTGCCGATCCCTGGCGCCAAGGCCGCAGCCACGAAGGAAGAGGCCGACGACGAGGAAGAAAGCGACGATAGCAGTGACGATGAGGAAGAGACCGAGAGCGGTCCGGACCCAGTCGTTGCAGCCCAGCGTTTCGGCGCGGTATCGGATCAGCTCGCCATCACCCTCAAGGTGCTGAAAAAGCATGGCCGCAGCCACGCCGAGAGCATCGGTGCAATGCAGGCCCTGGCCGATCTGTTCATGCCGATCAAGTTGGTGCCCAAGCAGTTCGAGGTGCTGGTCGAGCGCGTTCGTGATGCCCTGGCCCGCCTGCGTCAGCAAGAGCGTGCCATCATGCAACTGTGCGTACGTGATGCGCGCATGCCGCGTGCAGACTTCCTGCGCCTGTTCCCGAGCAACGAGACCGACCAGACCTGGAGCGGTGACCTGGCCAAGCGCAACACCAAATGGGCTGCTGCCCTGGGTGAAAAGGACGCCGCCATCGTCGCCTGCCAGCAAAAGTTGATCGACCTTGAGACCGAGACCGGCCTGACCGTTGCCGAGATCAAGGACATCAACCGCCGCATGTCCATCGGTGAGGCCAAGGCTCGCCGCGCCAAGAAAGAAATGGTCGAGGCGAACCTGCGTCTGGTGATTTCCATCGCCAAGAAGTACACCAACCGCGGCCTGCAGTTCCTCGACCTGATTCAGGAAGGCAACATCGGCCTGATGAAAGCGGTGGACAAGTTCGAATACCGTCGCGGTTACAAGTTCTCGACCTACGCCACCTGGTGGATTCGTCAGGCGATTACCCGCTCGATCGCCGACCAGGCACGCACCATTCGTATCCCGGTGCACATGATCGAGACGATCAACAAGCTCAACCGTATTTCCCGGCAGATGCTGCAGGAAATGGGTCGCGAACCGACCCCGGAAGAGCTCGGTGAGCGCATGGAGATGCCTGAGGACAAGATCCGCAAGGTCTTGAAGATCGCCAAAGAGCCGATCTCCATGGAAACCCCGATCGGTGACGATGAAGATTCGCACCTGGGCGACTTCATCGAGGACTCGACCATGCAGTCCCCGATCGACGTGGCCACGGTCGAAAGCCTCAAGGAAGCGACCCGCGACGTGCTTTCGGGCCTGACCGCACGCGAAGCCAAGGTGCTGCGCATGCGTTTCGGTATCGACATGAACACCGACCACACCCTCGAAGAAGTGGGCAAGCAGTTCGACGTGACCCGTGAACGGATCCGTCAGATCGAAGCGAAGGCGTTGCGCAAATTGCGCCACCCGACGCGCAGCGAGCACCTGCGATCCTTCCTCGACGAGTGATGACGAACCCCGGCCCAGGCCGGGGTTTTTCTTATGTGACAAAAGGTCGTGGCAAGTAGCTACCCTTCGCGGCGATTGCCCGTCTACACTCGAATTCAGACCACCTGAATGCGAGGCTGCCATGCCGCCAATGCCGGCCATTCTGTTGCTGCTCCTGATCCTGTGGAACACAACGGCCGGCGCCCTGACCCTGACAGACGAGGAAAAAACCTGGCTCGCTGCCCACCCGCAGTTGAAGCTGGGCGTCGACGCCTCCTGGCCACCGTTCGAATTTCGTGACCAGCAAGGCCGGTACCAGGGATTGGCCGCCGATTACATTGCCATGCTCCAGGACCGTCTGGGCGTGGCATTCAAGCCGGTCGAACCCAGCACCTGGACCGAGGTACTTGAACAGGCGCGCGAAAGCCGCATCGACCTTTTACCCGGCGTCATGTCAACCCCCGAACGCCAGGGCTTCCTGGCTTTCACACGCCCTTATCTGGATTTCCCCATCGTTATCCTGGCCCATGAAGGCGGCCAGCAACCCCGCACACTGAAGGACCTGTACGGCCTGAAGATCGCTGTGGTGGAGAATTACGCTCCACACGAACTGCTGCGTACCCACCATCCAGATCTCAACCTGGTCGCCATGCCCAATGTCAGCTCGACCTTGCAGGCACTGGCCACCGATGAGGTGGATGCTGTGGTCGGTGACCTCGCCTCGAGCATCTGGAGCCTGCGCCAGCTCAAGCTGGACGGCCTTTATGTCAGCGGCGAAACGCCCTATCGCTATCAGCTGGCCATGGCCGCACCGCGCGACAAGAAGGTCCTGGTCGGCATCCTCGACAAGGTCATGGCCGACATGTCGAGTGACGAGATCAGGCAGATCCAGCAACGCTGGGTCGGCAATGTGGTCGATCAACGCACGTTCTGGAATGACATGCTCATGTACGGCCTGCCCGGCGTCCTTTTGCTGATCGCCATCCTGGCCGTGGTGATCCGCATCAACCGCCGCCTCAGCTCGGAAATATCCAGGCGCATTGCCCTGGAACAGGAACTGCGCAGCAGCGAATACCACTACCGCGGGCTGATCGAAAGCCTCTCAGCCATCGCCTGGGAAGCTGACGCCAATGACTTCACCTATAGCTACGTCTCACCCCATGCCGAAGACCTGCTTGGCTACCCTTTGCATGAATGGCTCAAACCAGGTTTCTGGCGCAGCATCCTGCACCCGGAGGACGCACTCTGGGCCCAGGCCTACTGCGAAAGTGAAACAGCAGCCGGGCGCGACCACAGCCTCGATTACAGGGTGATGCGTGCCGATGGCCATTCACTCTGGGTGCGCAACATCGTCAGCATGATCGAGCACGGCCACCGGCCTGTGATGCGCGGGCTGATGATCGACATCAGCGAAACCAAGCGCACTGAAGACGCCCTGCGCCTGTCGGAGCAGAAGTTCGCTTCGGTATTCCAGCAATGCCCCGACATCCTGTTGATTGCGCGCCACAGTGATGGGTGCCTGCTGGAGGTCAACGAAGCTTTCGAGGAGCAGATCGGCCTGACCCCAGGTCAGGTGGTCGGCCGCACCGCTACAGAGCTGAACCTGTGGGGTGCGCAAGGTGCCGGGCCATTGCTGCTCGAGCGCCTGCACCAGGGAGGTATCCGCAA
This sequence comes from Pseudomonas sp. SG-MS2, assembly GCF_009933855.1. Classification (NCBI taxonomy): domain Bacteria; kingdom Pseudomonadati; phylum Pseudomonadota; class Gammaproteobacteria; order Pseudomonadales; family Pseudomonadaceae; genus Pseudomonas; species Pseudomonas sp. SG-MS2. Next base: position 16,914 of record NZ_MOMO01000233.1, read on the forward strand.
CCTGGAAATGAGCTTCCGTCGCAGCAATGGCCAATTGTTCACGGGCCTGACCTCTGCCGAAACCTTCGAGCTGGATGGCACCTTGGCTTTCGTCGTGGCGGTTCGCGACATCAGCCAACTGAAAGAAACCCAGCAGCAACTGCAAACCTCCGAAGAGAAATTCGCCAAGGCCTTCCACGCGTCTCCGGACGGCCTGCTGCTGTCGCGCCAGAGCGATGGCCTGCTGATCGAGGTCAACGAGGGCTTCTGCCGGCTGACCGGCTATGACCTCGATCCTGCCCTGGACCAGACGTCTTTCGACCTGGGCATCTGGGTCGACCTCAACGAACGTAAACGCCTGATCGCTCAACTCTCCCACGATGGTTTTGTGCGCGATTTCAGCTGCCATATCCGCCGCAGCGACGGGCAGATACGCCTTTGCGAGCTGTCCGCACGGCCACTGCCGATTGCCGGCGTCGACTGCATGCTGACCATCGCCCGCGACATCACCGAGCGCCACCTGATGCAGGAAAAACTGCAACTGGCCGCCACCGTGTTCGAAAACACCGCCGAAGGCGTGCTGATCACCGATATCGACCAGCGCATCAGCGCGGTAAACCGTGCGTTCAGCGAAATCACCGGCTACAACGAGACCGAAGCCCTGGGCCAGACTCCGCGCCTGCTTGCCTCCGGTCAGCATGACAGCGCCTTTTACGCCGCCATGTGGCATCAGCTCACAGCCGAAGGCCATTGGCAGGGCGAGATCTACAACAAACGCAAGAATGGCGAACTTTACCCGGGCTGGCTGACCATCAGCGCGGTGCGCAATAGCGACCGCGAGATCACCCACTTTGTCGCCGTGTTTGCCGACATCTCCAGCCTCAAGCACGCTCAGGCCAAGCTCGACTACCAGGCTCACCACGACCCGCTCACCGGCCTGCCCAACCGCGCGCTGTTCGAAAACCGCCTGCAGGCCGCGCTCACCTGCCCGCAAGCCTCCAACCGCCAGGGCGCGGTGCTGTTCCTTGACCTTGATCGCTTCAAGCACATCAACGACAGCCTCGGCCATCCGGTCGGCGACCTGCTGCTCAAGGGCATCGCCCAGCGTCTCAAGGAGCAAGTGCGCGACGTCGACACCGTGGCGCGCCTGGGTGGCGACGAGTTCATCATCCTGCTGCCCGGCCTGCACAAACCCAGTGACGCCAGCGCCATCGCCAACAAACTGCTGTCCTGCTTCAGCGCCCCCTTCCAGGCCGGCGAACACGAGTTTTTCACCAGCGCGAGTATCGGCATCAGCCTCTATCCCCAGGACGGCACCGACGTCGCCACACTGATCCGCAACGCCGACGCCGCCATGTACCGCTCCAAGGCCAAAGGCCGCAACCGCGTCGAAGCCTACACCCGTGACCTCACAGCCCAGGCCAGCGAACGTATTGCCCTGGAGCACGAGCTGCGCCGCGCCATAGAACGCGACGAAATGAGCCTGTGCTACCAGCCCAAGTTCAGCCTCAAGACCCAGACCCTGGTTGGCGCCGAAGCGCTGATCCGCTGGAGCCACCCCAGCTTCGGCGAGGTGCCGCCAGAGCACTTCATCCACCTCGCCGAAGAGAATGGCACCATCCTGCAGCTCGGCGACTGGGTGCTGGAGCAGGCCTGCCGGCAGATGCACCATTGGAAGAAGCACTACCAAGCCTTCGGCCCGCTGTCGATAAACCTCGCCGGGGCGCAGCTGCGCCACCATGGCCTGGCCAAGCGCATCGAGCAGTTGCTCAAGACTTACCAACTGAAGGCAGGCGACCTGCAGCTGGAAATTACCGAAAACTTCATCATGAGCCAGGCCGAAGAAGCCCTGGCCGTGCTGCACCAGCTAAAGCAGCTGGGTGTGCAATTGGCAATCGATGATTTCGGCACCGGTTACTCATCCCTGAGCTACCTCAAGCGCCTGCCACTGGACATCCTCAAGATCGACAAGTCGTTCATCCGCGGCTTGCCGGACGACCCGCACGATGCAGCCATCGCCCGCGCCATCATCGCGCTGGGGCGTAGCATGCAGTTGACCATCATTGCCGAAGGCGTGGAGAACCAGGCGCAGCAACGGTTCCTGGCCGCCGAAGGTTGTGAACAGATCCAGGGCTATATCGTCAGCCTGCCGCTGCCACCAGATGATTTTGCAGCGGCGTTTCTTCGCATAGCACTAACCGATCTTTCGGATGGCACGCTTTCGAAACCCTCGTTATAATCCGGGCACTTACTGAGGGCCTATAGCTCAGTTGGTTAGAGCAGAGGACTCATAATCCTTTGGTCCACGGTTCGAGTCCGTGTGGGCCCACCACCTTCAAAGCCGCGCATTGCGCGGCTTTTTCATGTCTGCAGGAAAACAGCTAGACCGATCCTACGGCCCAAGGGTAAAAATCCCCAAGATCGGCGCTTGCCTGCAGAGGAAGAACGCCTCCCGCCGCTGACAACACCACCACAAAAGAGGCTTGTATTCTGAGTTCCTGACACTAGTGGAGTTGGACAGGGAGCCGAATAGCCGGCATTATCGGCTCACCAAATGAGCCGAATAAGCTCGTTAATCGGCTCAAAAAAGAGCACCCCTCCATGAATGAACCGCTCTGGATCTGGCAGCAGCCCAACTGGGCGCACTTTAGCTGGCAAGCCGATGCACTTGCCCCGCTGCTGCGCGCTTGCGGCCAGGCTCAAGGCCGCTTGCTCGGGATGCTGGGAGCTGTAAGTAGTGACACGCAAGTGCAGAGCAGCCTGGATGCCCTACTGCAGAATATCGTCACTTCATCCGCCATCGAGTGTGAGCAGCTGAATGTCGGCTCGGTACGCTCGTCGCTGGCGCGGCGCCTGGGGCTGAACGAGGAAGGTCGCACCACCTCTCGATCCGAAGGCCTGGCGCAACTGCTGCTCGATGCCACCCGCGCCTATCAGCAGCCGCTCGTTCTGCAGCGGCTGTTCGCCTGGCATGCTTGGCTGTTCCCCAGCGATGACCACTTGATGGCCCGCCCGCTACGCGTCGGCGTGCTGCGCGGCGAAGAGCCCATGCAGGTAGTTTCCGGTCGTCTCGAGCGCCCTACCGTACATTTCCAGGCCCCACCTCGCGCCGGGCTGGAAGCGCAACTGGACGACTTCTTTGCCTGGTTCCAGAGCAGCCGCAGCGATGCGAGCCTCGACCCATTCTTGCGTGCCGGCATTGCGCACTTCTGGTTCGTTACCCTGCACCCATTCGATGACGGCAATGGTCGTCTTACACGTGCCATCACCGACTTGGCTTTGGCTCAGGGCGAACAGCAGGCTATCCGCTTTTACGCCATGTCGGCTAGCATCCTCGACGATCGTGCCGGCTATTACCGCATCCTGGAGGCCAGCCAGAAGGGCACGCTGGATATCACCGCCTGGCTGCAATGGTTCCTCGCAACGCTGCTCAAGAGTCTGGAGCAAGCCCTTGCTCGTATAGACCGCGTGCTGGCCAAGGCGCGCTTCTGGCAGGCTCACCGCAGCCAAGCCTTATCTGCCGAGCAGGTCAAAGTGCTTAACCGCCTGCTCGATGGCGGCGAGAGAGATTTCGAGAACGGCATCAGCGCCGCGCAATACCAGGCCGTGGCCAAGGTCTCGAAAGCCACCGCCACGCGCCACCTGAGCGATCTTGTCGAGAAGGGCTGCCTTGCCCGACTGCCCGGCGGCGGGCGCAGCACGCGCTACCAGCTACAGCACCCGGAAAACGCTCAAGGCTGACCTCGCAGCGACAAAACAGCGCAACGCGACACGATCCTGCCATTACGCCAGTTCGAGTCCGTGTGGACACCCGATACAAGAAAGCCGCGCGATTGCGCGGCTTTCTTCATTTTCAGGCTCTCAAGAATCCTGCCGTGGCTGCATGTGCCGCTGGCGCGGATTGTAGAAGGTGCTATCGGGAGGAATGTCTCGGGTCACCAGAGACATGGCCCCAATGACCACGTTGTTGCCGATGCTGATGTGGTCAGCAACGATGCAGCTATTGGCACCGAGGCTGACGTTCTCGCCTATGCACAGCGAGTAATGGTCCAGGCCAAGGGTCTTGATCCCGACCGAGCAATTCTGCCGTATGAAAAAATTACGCCCGATGCTTGCGTGGCGGGTGATCACCACGCCTGGCAGATGGGCGATACGAAGGCCGGGAGCTATTTGCGCGCCGATGTCGATATCCACGGCGTATTTGAGATTGAGGCGCTGCTGCATGCCGCGGGCGTATCGCCTGCTCAGGCCGCCGCGGGCATCAAGGTACTGCGCCAGGCGGTAGGCGAAAAGAAAGCGCAGCTTGTTGTCCTTGCGCGCACGTCGCAGCACGTTGAAGAACAGGCTGGTACGGCGCCCGGGCTTTTTCTTGTTGGAGACTTCCTGCCGCCAGCATTCCAGCAAAGTTTCGAAGTTCACACGGTGGGTCCACTAAAGTCTGCCAATCATCATGCCGCAATTAAGTCAGCCACGCAGCAGCACTTTGCCTTGCCCTGATTGGCGCTGCGTGGCTAGGCTAGCAAGCCCACTGTAGAGACTCGCCATGTCGAATCCCCGCCCAATCGCCCTCGATGAAATCGATCACCAACTGATCGCCCTGCTGCAGATCAATGCCCGCGAAAGCGTCGCCACCCTTGCCCGCCATCTGGGTATCGCTCGCACCACCGTCAACTCGCGCCTGGCGCGGCTGGAGAAGGGAAAAGTCATCACCGGGTATGGCGTGCGCCTGGGCCAGCGCCTGGTCGATGGCGGCCTGCAAGCCTATGTCGGGATCAAGGTGCAACCGCGCTCCGGCAAGGACGTGGTGCGGCGCCTGGCTGCCATGGGGCAAGTGCAGCAATTGTGCGCGGTCAGCGGCGAGTTCGATTACGTAGCGTGGCTGCGCAGCGATTCGCCAGAACAACTGGACCAGCTGCTGGACCAGATCGGCAGCGTCGAGGGCGTGGAGAAGACCACCACCTCGATCATCCTCAGCAGCAAAGTGGACCGCGGCCAGCCCGTCTAGATGACAGCGGTACAGTTGCCGAGCAAAAATCGTCACAAGTATTTATAGTCATGTCGTTATGACGAAAAAAAAGCCAATACGACGGCGTTTTGCATCTTAATTACGAACCCCCCGCTCCCTAAAATGACCACCAGGCATCTCCTATACTCAGGCTCCGCCCCTGCGCAGCCGCTCTGGCAAGGTCACAGCAATGAACAAGAAAAACCGCCACCCGGCCGACGGCAAGAAACCCATCACCATCTTCGGCCCGGACTTCCCGTTCGGCTTCGACGACTGGCTGGAGCACCCGGCTGGGCTGGGCAGCATTCCGGCTGATCGCCACGGTGAGGAAGTCGCTATCGTCGGTGCCGGCATCGCAGGCCTGGTGGCAGCCTACGAGCTGATGAAGCTGGGGCTCAAGCCTGTGGTGTATGAGGCCTCGAAAATGGGTGGCCGACTGCGCTCCCAGGCCTTCAATGGCACCGACGGGGTCATCGCCGAGCTCGGCGGCATGCGCTTTCCGGTGTCCTCCACCGCCTTCTACCACTATGTGGACAAGCTGGGCCTGGAAACCAAGCCCTTCCCCAACCCGCTGACACCGGCATCCGGCAGCACGGTGATCGACCTGGAAGGCCAGACCTACTACGCCGAAAAAGTCAGCGATTTGCCCAAACTGTTCCACGAGGTAGCCGATGCCTGGGCCGACGCACTGGAAAGCGGCGCGCAGTTCGCCGATATCCAGCAGGCGATCCGCGATCGCGATGTTCCGCGCCTCAAAGCGCTGTGGAACAAGCTGGTACCGCTGTGGGACGACCGCACCTTCTACGACTTCGTCGCCACCTCGCGCTCGTTCGCCCAACTGAGCTTCCAGCACCGCGAGGTGTTCGGCCAGGTCGGCTTCGGCACAGGCGGCTGGGACTCGGACTTCCCCAACTCGATGCTGGAAATCTTCCGTGTGGTGATGACCAACTGCGACGACCACCAGCACCTGATCGTCGGCGGTGTGGAGCAGGTACCGCAGGGCATCTGGCGCCATGTACCGGAGCGCTGCGCCCACTGGCCCGAGGGCACCAGCCTGAGCGCACTGCATGGCGGCGCACCACGCACCGGGGTAAAGCGCATCGCCCGCGCAGCCGACGGGCGCCTGGCCGTCACCGACAACTGGGGCGACACCCGCCACTACGGCGCCGTGCTCGCCACCTGCCAGAGCTGGCTGCTGACCACCCAGATCGATTGTGAAGAATCACTGTTCTCGCAAAAGATGTGGATGGCCCTGGACCGTACCCGCTACATGCAGTCGTCGAAAACCTTCGTCATGGTCGATCGCCCGTTCTGGAAGGACAAAGACCCGCAAACCGGCCGCGACCTGATGAGCATGACCCTCACTGATCGGCTGACCCGCGGCACCTACCTGTTCGATAACGGCGACGACAAGCCCGGCGTGATCTGCCTGTCCTACGCCTGGATGAGCGACGCCCTGAAGATGCTCCCGCACCCAGTGGAGAAACGCGTGCAACTGGCCCTGGATGCACTGAAGAAGATCTACCCCAAGACCGATATCGCCGGGCATATCATCGGCGACCCGATCACCATTTCCTGGGAGGCCGACCCGCACTTCCTCGGTGCCTTCAAGGGCGCACTGCCTGGCCACTATCGCTACAACCAACGGATGTACGCGCACTTCATGCAGCAGGACATGCCAATGGAGCAGCGCGGGATGTTCATTGCCGGCGATGACGTGTCGTGGACCCCGGCCTGGGTCGAGGGGGCAGTGCAGACTTCGCTGAATGCGGTGTGGGGTATCATGAACCACTTCGGTGGCCAGACCCATCCGGACAATCCAGGCCCAGGCGACGTGTTCGACGAGATCGGGCCGATCGCCCTGGCAGACTGAGACAAGGAGGCAGCATGCGCATCGCTCTGTTCCAGGGCACGCCCAACCCGCTGGACGTGCCCGGCAACCTGCAACGGCTGCGCCACCAGGCGCAGTTGGCGGCCGAGCGCGGCGCGCAGTTGCTGGTGTGTCCGGAGATGTTCCTGAGCGGCTACAACATCGGGTTGGCACAGGTAGAACGCCTGGCAGAGGCCGATGATGGCCCGTCGGCCATGGAGGTGGTGGAGATCGCCCAGGCGCATCGCATCGCCATCGTCTACGGCTACCCCGAGCGCACTGACGATGGCGCGATCTACAACAGCGTGCAACTGATCGACGCCCATGGCCGCAGCCTGTGCAATTACCGCAAGACGCACCTGTTCGGTGAGCTGGACCGCGCCATGTTCAGCCCCGGTGCCGACCACTTTCCGGTGGTCGAGCTGGAGGGCTGGAAGGTGGGGCTGCTGATCTGCTACGACATCGAGTTTCCGGAGAATGCCCGGCGCTTGGCGCTGGATGGCGCTGAGCTGATCCTGGTGCCGACCGCAAACATGACACCGTATGATTTTGTCTGCCAGGTGACCGTGCGCTCCCGGGCCCAGGAAAACCAGTGCTACCTGGTGTATGCCAACTATTGCGGGGCCGAGGGCGAAATCCAGTACTGCGGCCAGAGCAGCATCATCGGGCCGGATGGCAGCCTGCTGGCCATGGCCGGTCGGGATGAGTGCCAGCTGCTGGCACAACTGGAACATGAACAGGTGGTGCAGGGGCGCAAAGCGTTTCCTTACCTCGCAGATCTGCGCCAGGAATTGCACCTGCGGCGGGGCTGAGAACAGCCTTTGCCGGCGGTCAGGCCAACTAATTTGTTAGCATGAGTGCTTACCCCGGAGCCCCCATGCCTGATGCCACTCGCCACCTCGTATTAGCCAACGGCCTGCAGCTCACCCTGCGCCATGCCCCGCGGCTCAAGCGCTCGGCTGCTGCGCTGAGGGTCCACGCGGGCAGCCACGATGCCCCGGCAAAATGGCCTGGGCTCGCGCACTTTCTCGAGCATCTGTTCTTCCTCGGCACTCCTCGATTCGCCTTGGATGACGGCCTGATGCGCTACGTCCAGACCCTCGGCGGGCAGGTCAACGCCAGCACCCGCGAACGCACCACAGATTTCTTCTTTGAAGTCCCGCCCGCAGCCTTGGCCGGCGGGCTGGAGCGCCTTTGCCAGATGCTCGCCGAACCCGACCTGGGTAGCGAACGCCAGCGCCGCGAGCGTGAAGTGATCCATGCCGAATTCATCGCCTGGTCGCGCAACCCTAAAGCCCAGAAGGATTTTGCCCTGCTGCAATCAGTGTCGGCTGGCCATCCGCTAGGCGGTTTTCATGCTGGCAACCGGTATACCCTGGCGTTGCAGGATCCTGCCTTTCAGCGGGCCCTCACAGATTTCCATCAACGCTACTACCACGGCGGCCAGATCACCTTGAGCCTGTGTGGGCCGCAACCGCTGGATGAGCTCGAACAGCTTGGCAGGCACTACGCTGGTTTGTTTGCCTTCGGCGAACGCACGCCACAAACACCGCCACCTGCCCTGTCGAACACGAACACAGCCCTGGTATTCACCCATGAAAACCTGCCCCCTGGTGGCGAACGAGCATTGGAGTTGCTGATTGCCGGTTTGAGCGACAGCAGGCCGGGCACCTGGCTGGATGCACTGCGCCAGCGCAGCTGGCTGCAAACTTTCAAGGCAGAAATGCTGTACGCCTTCGCCGGGCAGATGCTCTGGCACATCGAGCTCGAACTCAGCGCAGACGCCTGTGCAGAGGAAGTACACGCCCTGCTGCACGGATGGTTCGGCTTTATCCGGCAAACTGACCCGGCGCACCTGAACGCCGAATTCGGCCTTCTGCAACAGAGCCGCGAACGCAACGCCAGCCCCCTCGAGTTGGCCCGCCGTGACAGCGCAGGCCAGCCATTGGCGGCACTTGATGCACAAGCACTCTGCGCACTTCAGGCACTGCTCGAAGGCCTGCCATCGCGCAAGCAAGGGCAATGGCAGCTGCCAGCACCCGAGCCTTTGCTGTTTACCGGCTTGCCCCCAACGCAGGCGCCTCAATTGCCTGCAGCGCTGACGGTCAGTGAGCAACTGCCGGCGGCACGCCAACACGGGGCAGTTCACCTGCGCTGGCAAGTGCCTTCGGCCCTGCGCCAGGGCTTGCACGCCGTGCTCGAACGCGCCCTGCAGCCGCTACAGGCGCGATGCGAGCGTGCCGCGTTGCAACTGCAGTTCAGTGCCGCAGGCGAAAATTGGCAGCTGCGTTGCATTGGCCTGCCCGCAGCGGTCACGAGGGCCGTCGAACTCGCGATGGCGTGCTTGCGTTCGCCCGCTGACTGGGAGCCTGCGACACAACAGCCCCCCTTGCTGATCCCGATCAGGGCCCTGCTCAACCAACTGCCAGATGCACTCACCGGCGCAGTGCCAACGCCCGAAGCAACCCGCGCGCTCAATCAACAGGCACTCGACGATGCATGGCAGCACAGCCGATGGCATGGCCTGGCTGTGGGGTTCGACGCAACCGCCCTGCAAGCCCTGAGCGCAGCATTGCAAGGCTGCCCCGGGCAGTTTGGCATGCCGGTACCGCCGCCCGACTGGCAGGGCCGCCGCTGGCATCACGCCAAGGTGCCGGGCAGCGAACCCGCACTGTTGCTTTTTTGCCCCGTGCCTGACCATCAGCAAGCCTGCGGCCGGCTTCTCGCCCAGTTGCTGCAAGGGCCCGTGTACCAAAGGCTACGGGTGGAATTGCAGCTGGGTTACGCCGTGTTCAGTACCTTTCGTCAGGTCGAGGGCATCGGCGGGCTGCTGTTCGGCGTGCAATCGCCCCGTGCCACCCACGCCGAGATCCTCGGTCACCTGCTCACCCTCCTGCGCCAAGGTGTATGTCTCGACGCTGCTGCACGGCAAAGGTTGGCGGCGCAGTTCGACGAGCCAGCCATGGCCAACGCGGAGCTTGCCGATTGGGCATGGCAGACACACTTGGCTACACTACCCGACGATCTGCCCGCGTTACGCGTGGCTATCCTGAAGACGCAACAGGCGCATCTGGACGATTTGCTGGGCCGCTTGCTCGCAGCCGATTCACCCTTGCTCTGCCTGGCCAATGGGCCTGCGCCAGCGGGGGCCTGGCACTGATCCAGGGTCAATTGTTACGTATACCGCAAGGGCGCTTTTCGAAGAATTAACCTTTCGGTACAAGATTTTCTTGTAAGATAACGCTATCTCAGCCGCCGGAACCTTCGGCGCGAGGCGACGCCAAACAAATAGCTGAACCCTCTACCCTAACCCGGAAGGAGCAAAACCATGTGGACCAAACCTGCATACACTGACCTGCGTATCGGCTTCGAAGTGACCATGTACTTCGCAAGCCGCTAAGCACTGCCTGCGTTTCAACGCCTCGGCCAGCCGGGGCGTTGTCGTTTTTTCGGCTACGGTTCTTCGCACAGTTCGGATAGAGAGCAACCATGTACATCCAGATTCTCGGTTCCGCCGCCGGCGGTGGCTTCCCGCAGTGGAACTGCAACTGCGCCAACTGCAAGGGCTATCGCGATGGCAGCCTGCGCGCCACGGCACGCACCCAGTCGTCGATTGCCCTGTCCGACGACGGTGTGCACTGGATCCTGTGCAACGCCTCACCCGACATCCGTGCCCAACTGCAGGCCTTCGCGCCAATGCAGCCGGCCCGTGCCCTGCGCGACACCGGCATCAACGCCATCGTCCTGCTCGACAGCCAGATCGACCACACCACCGGCCTGCTCAGCCTGCGCGAAGGCTGCCCGCATCAGGTCTGGTGCACCGACATGGTCCATCAGGACCTCACCACCGGCTTCCCGCTGTTCAACATGCTCAGCCACTGGAACGGTGGCCTGCAGTGGAACCGCATCGAGCTCGAGGGCAGCTTTGTCATCCCGGCCTGCCCCAACCTCAGGTTCACTCCGTTCCCGCTGCGCAGCGCCGCACCGCCTTACTCCCCGCACCGCTTCGACCCACATCCGGGCGACAACCTGGGGCTGCTGGTGGAAGACACCCGCACCGGCGGCAAGCTGTTCTACGCGCCCGGCCTGGGCCAGGTCGACGACAAGCTGCTGGCAATGATGCACGGCGCTGACTGCCTGCTGGTCGACGGCACGCTGTGGGAGGATGATGAAATGCAGCGCCGCGGCGTCGGCACCCGCACTGGCCGCGAAATGGGTCACCTGGCGCAGAACGGCCCCGGCGGCATGCTCGAGGTGCTGGACGGTTTCCCACGCCAGCGCAAGGTACTTATCCACATCAACAACACCAACCCGATTCTGGACGAAGACTCCCCCGAACGCGCCGAGGTCCAGCGCCGCGGTGTGGAAGTCGCCTTCGACGGCATGAGCATCGAGTTGTAAGGAGGCCCGATGAGCGAGGCACTGCCACTGTCGCCTGCCGAATTCGAGCAGGCCCTGCGCGCCAAGGGCGCCTACTACCACATTCATCACCCCTATCACGTGGCGATGTACGAAGGGCGCGCTACCCGCGAACAGATTCAGGGCTGGGTAGCCAACCGCTTCTACTACCAGGTGAACATCCCGATGAAGGATGCCGCGATCCTGGCCAACTGCCCGGACCGCGAAGTGCGCCGCGAGTGGATCCAGCGCCTGCTCGACCACGACGGAGCCCCGGGCGAAGACGGTGGTATCGAAGCCTGGCTGCGCCTGGGCCAGGCCGTGGGGCTCGACCCGGACCAGCTGCGTTCCCAAGAGCTGGTGCTGCCAGGTGTGCGCTTCGCCGTCGATGCCTACGTGAACTTCGCCCGCCGTGCCAGCTGGCAGGAAGCGGCCAGCAGCTCGCTGACCGAACTGTTCGCCCCACAGATCCACCAGTCGCGCCTGGACAGCTGGCCGCAACACTACCCGTGGATCGATCCTGCCGGCTACGAGTACTTCCGCACCCGCCTGGGCCAGGCCCGGCGCGATGTCGAGCACGGCCTGACGATCACCTTGCAGCACTACACCACCCGGGCGGGCCAGGAGCGTATGCTGGAAATCCTGCAGTTCAAGCTGGATATCCTCTGGAGCATGCTCGACGCCATGAGCATGGCCTACGAGCTGCACCGCCCGCCGTATCACACCGTCACCCAGCAACGGGTATGGCACAAGGGGATTGCCCTATGAGTTTCGACCGCAAGCAAGTGCCGAACTGGCGCCCCGGTTACCGGTTCCAGTACGAACCGGCGCAGAAAGGCCACGTGCTGCTCTACCCTGAGGGCATGATCAAGCTCAACGACAGCGCCTCCCTCATAGGCGGCCTGATCGACGGCAAACGTGATGTGAACGCGATCATCACCGAGCTCGAACAGCAATTCCCTGGTGTGCCCGAAGTCGCTGATGACATCGAGCAATTCATGGAGGTGGCCCGTGGCGAACACTGGATCACACTCGCCTGAGGTACCGGTCGGCCTGCCGCTGTGGCTGCTGGCCGAACTGACCTATCGCTGCCCGCTGCAGTGCCCGTACTGCTCCAACCCCCTCGACTTCGCCGAACAGGGCAAGGAGCTGTCGACCGCGCAGTGGTTCAAGGTGATGGCCGAGGCCCGTGAAATGGGTGCCGCGCAGATCGGCTTTTCCGGCGGTGAGCCGCTGGTGCGCCAGGACCTCGCCGAGCTGATCGGCGAAGCGCGCCGGTTGGGTTACTACACCAACCTGATCACCTCCGGCATCGGCCTGACCGAGGCACGTATCGCCAACTTCAAGGAAGCCGGCCTGGACCACATCCAGATCAGTTTCCAGGCCAGCGACGAGCAGGTGAACAACCTGCTGGCGGGGTCGAAAAAGGCCTTCGCACAGAAGCTGGAGATGGCCCGGGCAGTGAAAGCCCATGGCTATCCGATGGTGCTCAACTTCGTCACCCACCGGCACAACATCGACAAGATCGACCGCATCATCGAGCTGTGCGTGGCGCTTGAAGCCGACTTCGTCGAACTTGCAACCTGCCAGTTCTATGGCTGGGCGCACCTCAACCGCCTGGGCCTGCTACCGACCCGTGAGCAGCTTGAGCGCGCTGAACGCATCACCAACGAGTACCGTGCAAAGCTCAAGGCCGAAGGCAACCCGTGCAAGCTGATCTTCGTCACGCCGGACTACTACGAAGAGCGCCCCAAGGCCTGCATGAATGGCTGGGGCAGCCTGTTTTTGACCATCACGCCGGACGGCACTGCCCTGCCTTGCCATGGCGCACGTCAGCTGCCGGTGCAGTTCCCGAATGTCCGCGATCACGACCTCAAGCACATCTGGTACGACTCGTTCGGCTTCAATCGTTTCCGTGGTTATGACTGGATGCCCGAGCCCTGCCGCTCGTGCGACGAGAAAGAAAAGGACTTCGGCGGCTGCCGCTGCCAGGCCTTCATGCTCACCGGCGATGCCAGCAACGCCGACCCGGTGTGCGCCAAGTCGAGCGACCACGGCATCATCCTCAAGGCCCGCGAGGAGGCAGAAACGGCCGACCTCGCCATTGAACAGATGACCTTCCGTAATGAGCGCAACTCACGTGTCATTGCCCGCGGGTGAATTCAGTGCCGCGCAGGCCGTCGCCGCCGGCACCGATTTCGCCGAACTCAAAGCCAGCCCCCAAGGCCTGTTCTGGAATGAATTTCGCCCGGCCGACGGTGCTTGCCGCATCTGGTGCTGGCGTGACCAGCAGGCACGCTGCCTCACGCCTGACGGCTTCAGCGTGCGCAGCCGGGTCTATGAATACGGTGGAGGCAGTTTCTGCCTGAGCGATGACGCAGTGCTGTTCGTCAACGAGAAGGACCAGCAGGTCTATCACCAGGGACTTGATGGCGCGCCACCGCATGCGTTGACCCAGAATGCCCAATGCCGCTACGGCGACCTGCAATGGCACGACGGCCAAGTGCTGGCGGTCGAGGAGTGCCATGGCGAGAGTGTGGAACATCGCCTGGTGGCATTGGGTGAGGCCACCGTTGAAGTGCTCGGCGCAGGCGCTGATTTCTATGCATCCCCCACGATCAGCGCCGATGGCACACGCCTGGCCTGGATCGAATGGGACCGGCCGGCGCAGCCATGGACAGTCACACGGCTGATGTGTCGCGAACGGCAAAGTGACGGTAGCTGGGGCGCGCCGCGCTGCATCGCGGCGAATGACGAGTCCCTTCAGCAACCTCGCTTCGACGCGCAAGGGCGCTTGTACTGCCTGTCCGACCGTAATGGTTTCTGGCAGCCCTGGGGCGAGTTGGGCGGGCTATGGCAAGCCTTGCCCGCCGAGCCTGCAGACCACGCTGCCGCACCCTGGCAACTGGGCAACAGCACCTGGCTGGCAATCGGACCACAAAGCTACCTGGCCAGCTGGTTCGAAGGTGGCGTCGGGCAACTCGGGCTACTCACCGTCGACGGCCAGATGGAGCGCTTCGCCAGTGCCTATAGCCGTTTTCGTAGCCTGGCCATCGACGCCGGGCATCTCTACGCAATCGCTGCCTCGCCGATCAGCCCGCCAGCCGTCATTGCCATTGACCGGGCAAGCCACGAAGTACGGGTTCTGGCAGGCGGCGCCGAGTTACTGCCAGCCGATTGCATCAGCCTGCCGCAATCCATCCTCTACGACAGTGGCGGCGAGGTTGCCCATGGTTTCTTTTACCCCGCAGCCGGCGCCAAAGGGCCTTCCCCGCTGGTGGTGTTCATCCATGGTGGGCCAACCTCAGCCTGCTATCCGGTGCTGGACCCACGGGTTCAGTACTGGACCCAGCGTGGCTTCGCCGTTGCCGACCTGAACTATCGGGGCAGTACTGGTTATGGTCGCGAGTATCGCCAGGCCCTGCACCTGCGCTGGGGCCAGAGCGATGTACAGGATGCCTGCGCGGCGGTCGAACACCTGGCCGAACGCGGTTTGATCGACCCCCGCAAAGCCTTCATACGTGGTGGCAGTGCCGGCGGTTATACCACCCTGTGCGCCCTGGCGTTCCATGACGTATTCCGTGCCGGTGCCAGCCTCTACGGGGTGAGTGACCCGGTTGCGCTGGGCCGCGCCACACACAAGTTCGAAGGCGATTACCTCGACTGGCTGATCGGTGACCCGCAACAGGATGCCGAGCGCTATCGCCAACGCACCCCACTGTTGCATGCCGAGCAGATCAACGTACCGGTGATTTTCTTTCAGGGTGAACTGGATGCTGTGGTGGTGCCGGAGCAGACGCGCTCGATGCTTGAGGCGTTGAAGGCCAATGGCATCGAGGCCGAGGGGCACTTCTACGCGGGCGAACGGCATGGCTTTCGAAAGGCCGAAAACCTTGCACATGCCCTCGAGGAGGAATGGAAGTTCTATTGTCGGGTGCTGGCCCAGTGAAACCTGGGGCCGCCCTGCGGCCCCAGCAGATTCAGCGCTTGGCGATGATGTACACCGCATGCACGATACCCGGAATGTACCCCAGCAAGGTCAGCAGGATATTCAGCCAGAACGCCCCGCCGAACCCGACCTGCAGAAACACACCCAGCGGCGGCAGGATGATGGCGATGATGATGCGAATGATGTCCATGCAAGTTTCTCCTCAAAGGGTCTAAACAGAGACTAGCTGGGCATCGCAGAGGTTCCACCGGTGCATGCCGTGGTTTTTTTGCAGCGCTCAGGCACCTTGCCAAGGGCCTGCCCCCCACAAAAAAAACGCCCCGGGCCAAATGAATCAGGCCAGGGGCGATGCGCAGAAACGCCAGACGGTTCGTAGAATTCGTATCAGGCCGAAACTTCACGGCGGGCATGCTGCTGCGCGTGCAGGCGGGCGAAGGCCCGGGCCAGGCGCAGGAGCATTTCATCGATGTTGCCTTTGCTCACCGTCAACGCCGGTGTAAAACGCACCACATCGGCCTGCGGGGCATTCAAAAGCAGGCCCTCGTGCAAGGCCGCCTGCACCAGGTCCTTGGCCAGGTGTTCCTGTAGCTGAAGCGCCCAGAGCAGGCCTTGGCCGCGTACTTCGCCCTGGCCATAGCGGCCGGCCAGGCGGCTCAGGCCATCGCGCAGATGGCGGCCACTGTCCTGGACATGCTCGAAAAAGCCCGGTTCCAGTACGGTATCCAGTACCGCAAGGCCCGCAGCGCACATCAGCGCATTACCGTGGTGGCTGCCCTCCAGCTCGCCGGGGGCCGCGCAGCAAGCGGTACCACGAGCAAGCAAGGCTGCCAGCGGCACGCCGGCTCCCAGGCCTTTGCCCAAGGTAATGATGTCAGCGCGTACCCCGTAGGTTTCCTCGGCCAGCAATGCTCCGCAGCGGCCAATGCCAGTCTGCACCTCGTCAAGGATCAGCAGGATGCCCAGCTCACGGCACAACCGCTCGACGCCTTTGAGGTATTCCCTTGTCGCGGGAATCACACCTGCCTCGCCCTGGACCGGCTCGAGCATGATTGCCACAGTTCGCGAGTCGACTTCTGCATGCAGCGCCGCCAAGTCATTGAATGGCACTTTGCTGAAACCCGGCAGGCCGGGTTCACAGCGGTTGCACGGCAGCGGATCGGATGCCGACAGGGCCCCCAGGCTGCGGCCATGGCAGCCCTGGCTGGCAGTGATGATGTGATAGGCGCCATTGCGGTGTAATTGGCCCCATTTGCGCGCCAGCTTGATCGCCCCCTCACAGGCCTCGGCGCCACTGTTGAGCAGGTACGCCTGATCGCTACCGGTGCTCTGGCACAAGCGGTTGGCCAGCGTCAGCAAACCACGGCTATGGAAACCGGCCCCCGGGTTGATCAACGCCTGGGCCTGATTGCCAAGCGCCTTGACCAATACGCTGGGGCTGTGGCCCAGGCTGTTTACCGCGCCGCCCTGGGTAAAATCCAGGTAGGCATGCCCTTCGTTATCCCACAACCAGGACCCCTGGCCACGCACGAACACTTGTGGCGCACGTTCGGCGCCGGGCATCAGGCGCTCGCGGGACAACGCCGATGCGTCTGGCACGCTTACCGGCGCACGCTTGGGCACGACAGCCGCGGCGGGGGCCGATCGGCGCAGGTTGAACAGGTTCATCGGGGGCTCCGGCCAGTCACGGCAAAGGGCAACGTCCGGTCTTGGCGCCGGCGCTTGATAATTTTGCCTTTCCTATCAAAAGTGTTTCTCAAACGGGGTAACAATGCGCGAATTGATCGCTGTAACCCGCTGGAATACGGCGATAGACTAGGCCTCGGCGGCGCTTGCGGCCATTCCGTTTTTTCAGCTTTTTCGATAAGTAATACTTATGGATTTTCGCCAACTGCGTTATTTCGTCGCGGTGTATGAAGAAGGCCATGTCGGCCGCGCTGCTGAACGCCTGTCACTGTCTCAGCCGGCCCTCTCGCAGCAGATCCGCCAGCTTGAGCACAGCCTTGACCTGAGCCTGTTCGAGCGCAGCAACAAGCGCCTGCTGCCGACCTTGGCGGCCCACACCCTGTACAACCACGCCCTGCCTCTGCTCGATGGGCTGCAGCGCGCCCACGAAGCGATGCGCAACTTCAAGGGCCAGTCCTTGCGCACGCTGGCCATCGGCGTACTACAGACGGTTCGGCCGAGCCTGGTGCCGCAGTTGCTTGAGCGGTTGCGCAAGGCCCAACCGCATCTTGTGGTACAGATCTATGAGCTGTCGGGGCTGGAAATCGAACGACGCCTGCTCAACGGCAACCTGGATATCGGTATCAGCTACCTGCCGCCACGCCAACCTGGGCTACACGGCTTGCTACTGTACGAAGATGAACTGCAGCTGGTGATCCCTGATACCCATCCGTTGAAGGACTTCAAGAAAGTCTCTATCAGACAAGCTGCAGAACTGCCGATGCTGATGCTTGGCGAGGAATTCCAGATCCGCCAGATCTGGAAGCAACAGTTGGCCAGCCTGGGGCGCAGGCCGCAGGTTCAGGCGGAGATGAACAACATGGGCGGCATTCTCGACAGCCTGGCCCACACCGCACTGGCCACTATCCTGCCTGGCCGCGCCAAGGAGGCTGCCGACGATGACCAAGGGTTGCTGTGGAAACCACTGAGCGAGCCGCGGGTGCCGTTGAAGGTTGGCCTGGTATTTCGCGATGCCCAGCGCCAGCAGGCATCGGTTGAGTTGCTGCGCACGCTGCTCGAGGAAGAAGCCGACGCACGGCAACTGGGGGCTTCACCGCTGGATGTGCTTGGCTGAAATACACGCGCGCAAAGAAAACCCCGCCGAAGCGGGGTTTTCCCAGACTTTTTCCCTGTGACATCCCTATCGCCCCACCGTCCTGGCAGGAAATCCTTCGTTTGTCCCTGTTCTGTCCTTTGCGCTTCCTGCGCAACGTCCATGTAGCAAGATTAGCCGTGGATCCAATCTGACACCAGTGGCGAAAAGTCACCGCGTGATGTAGGAAAATGCTTACAAACAACGTTCATCAACAAACGGCGGGCGTGTATCCCACTCGTCAGAACTGCTCGGCATCCAGCAAGTACAACGACTCGCTCCCCGCCTTGACCGAAGCCACCAGCGAATCCACCCGCGGCAGCAGCCTGGCGAAGTAGAACCGCGCCGTCCCCAGCTTGGCCGAGTAGAACGCCTCATCGCCCTCGCCCGCCTTGGCCGCCCGCGCCATCAACGCCCACATGTAGGCATAGGCGACATAGCCAAAGGCATGCAGGTACTCGACCGACGCAGCACCAATCTCATTCGGGTTGCCCTTGGCCTGCTCCAGTACCCACTCGGTAAGGCCGTCGAGTTGATCGAGGTAGGCACCCAGCGGCTTGGCGAACTCATCCAGGTCGCCACCCGCGCTGGCAATGAACTGGCGAATCTCCTCAGAGAACAGCTTGTAGTAGGCACCACCACTGGCCACCACCTTGCGGCCCATCAGGTCCAGGGCCTGAATACCGTTGGTGCCTTCATAGATCTGGGTAATGCGCACATCGCGTACCAGTTGCTCCTGGCCCCACTCGCGAATGTAGCCATGGCCACCGAACACCTGCTGGCCATGCACCGCACACTCAAGGCCCAGGTCGGTGAGGAAGGCCTTGGCTACCGGCGTCAACAGCGCCACCAGCTCTTCACTGCGCTTGCGCGTACCCGGCTCTTCGCTGTACTTGGCGCTGTCCAGTTGCATTGCCACGTACGTGGAGAAGGCGCGGCCACCTTCGATCAGCGCTTTCATGGTCAGCAGCATGCGGCGCACATCCGGGTGGACGATGATCGGGTCGGCCGCCTTTTCCTTGGCCTGCGGGCCGGTGGGCGCACGGCTCTGCAAACGGTCGCGGGCATACTCGACGGCATTCTGGTAGGAGCGTTCGGCCGTGGCCAACCCCTGAATGCCCACCCCCAGGCGCTCGTAGTTCATCATGGTGAACATCGCCGCCAGGCCCTTGTTCGGCTCGCCAACGATGTAACCTACAGCTTCATCGAAGTTCATCACACACGTTGCCGAAGCCTGAATACCCATTTTGTGCTCGATCGAGCCACAGGTAGCCGGGTTACGCGCCCCAAGGCTGCCGTCATCGTTGACCAGGAACTTGGGCACCAGGAACAGCGAGATGCCCTTTGGCCCGGCCGGTGCGTCCGGCAGCTTGGCCAGCACCAGGTGGATGATGTTTTCGGTCAGGTCGTGTTCGCCGCCAGTGATGAAAATCTTGGTGCCGCTGACCTTGTAGCTGCCATCGGCCTGGGGCTCGGCCTTGGTACGGATGATGCCAAGGTCGGTACCGGCATGCGGCTCGGTCAGGCACATGGAACCTGCCCACACGCCGGAATACATGTTCGGCAGGTACTTTTCCCTGAGCGCTTCGCTGGCGTGGGCGTTGATCGACAGGCAGGCACCCGCAGTCAGCATCGGGTACAGGCCGAACGCCAGGCTCGACGCGTTGACCATTTCTTCAACCTGGGCCGAAATCGCCTTGGGCATGCCCATGCCACCGTACTGGGGATCGCCGCCCACACCCACCCAGCCGCCCTCGGCGTAAGTGTTGTAGGCCTCGATGAAGCCAGCCGGGGTGCTTACCGCACCGTTTTCCCAGTGACAGCCCTCTTCGTCAGCTGCGCGGCTGAGCGGGGCGATGGACTTGCTGGTGACCTTGCCTGCTTCTTCCAGCACGGCAAGTGCGGTTTGCGCATCGACCGTTTCGGCCAGCTCAGGCAATTGCGCCCACAGCTCTGCCACGTTGAAGACTTCATTCAGAACGAAGCGCATGTCGCGCAGCGGCGCTTTATATTCAGCCATGACAACCTCTCGCTGGTGGGGTCGGGGCGGTCTCGAAGGACCGCAGCACGGGGTTGAATCCAGTGTAACCGAACAACTTTTGCGAGACATAGGGTCATCACGCGACCATATAGTCAATAATGGTCACGCAGTGCGAACGGCTCCGCGCCGTGATTGTTGGCCGTAAACCATGACACAGTTACGGCCGGCACCTTTGGCGCTGTAAAGCGCCTGATCGGCTGACTTGAGCACTTCTTCGGGGTTGCGGTGTTCGATAAGGCGTTCAGCGACGCCGATACTGATGGTCACCGATACCGTGCCAGCACCACTGCCGCTGCGGCGCTGGCGCCCGGCGGAATCATCCTGTGGCCGATTGTTCTGGTCACGCAACTGCATCGTGTAGTTGGCGATCATCTCGCGCACGGCTTCCACATGCGGCACGCATTCCTCGGCGGTCTTGCCGGCGAAGACCAAGGCAAACTCCTCGCCACCGTAGCGGTAGGCGCGCCCACCACCGGTGACCTTCGACAGCCGGCTGGCGACCAGGCGCAATACTTGGTCACCGACATCGTGGCCATGGGTGTCGTTGAATTTCTTGAAGTGATCGACGTCGGTCATGGCAATCACGTAGTTGCGCCCCAGGCGCTGCATGCGTTCGTTCAGCGCGCGCCGCCCAGGCAGGCCGGTCAGCTCGTCACGGAAGGCCATCTGATAGGCCTCGTGGGAGACCGCCGCAGCGATCATCAACATCACCTGGCTGCACATGATGTTCAGCGTGAACGGCAGGATGAACGTCTTGGGCAGCATCCAGAAGATACCGATCAGCCCGATGATCTGGGCCGCATGCAAGGGCCTTGGCTCACGCAGGTACTGCACCACCAGCAGCATGAAGACACCGATGAACAACGGGTAGACCATCTGGATCAGGCTCATCCACTGCCCATGCAGCGACGGCCAACGGATTTCCGCCAACCAGCCCAGCAGTGCCTGGGGAAAACTTTGCTCCAGTGCCACTGCCACGCTACCCACAGCGAACAGCACAGCAAACCGGGCAAGCAGGTCCTGGGCCAGGTGGGTGCGCTCCTGCCAGGCGCCAAATAGCCCGAACAATGCAGGCAGCAGCAGGCACACCAGATGGAAAATCACCGCTGCGTCCTCGCGCACACGCCCATGGTCACGGTAGTAGTCGGTCTGGGTATCGAGCAGAAAGTAGGCGATGTACACCGTGACCATCAAGAACAGCTCGCGCTGGCGACGGTAGACCGCGCAGTAGGCGCCACCCAGCAGCAGGACCAAGGTGGGCAGGACGTTGAACAGTGATGTGAAGAAGACGCTGAGGTCTCTCACGTATGCCGCCGCAAGCCCTGCCAGCAAGAGGAACAGCGAAGGCAGGAAGTGGCTTGCGCGTACAGCGTTTAAACGAAACAAGGGTAATCTCCGACCCGGCAGATCAATAATGGCATTGTGCCTTTACTTCATCGGCAGCGCACATGAATAGATGAATGCACGGGGGGTTAACGGCAGCAGGGGCGGAGGGCTTGAGCTTTTCTTGTAACCGGATCTTGGGGCGTAGCGGCCCCAAAAATACGAAAACCCGCCTGCCGGTGAAGGCAAGCGGGTTTCAGTGACGCCTTGCGGCTTAGTAGGACAGGCCGAAGTGCTCTTCGTCCATCGCCATCAGGTTGCTGGCACCGGACAGCATGGTCGCCACGTGCGTGCGGGTGCGCGGCAGGATACGCTGGAAGTAGAAGCGCGCCGTCTGCAGCTTGGCGGTGTAGAAGGCTTCTTCCGAAGTGCCGGCAGCCAGCTTCTCGGCAGCCAGGCGGGCCATGTCGGCCCAGAAGTACGCCAGGCACGCATAACCGGAGTACATCAGGTAATCCACCGATGCAGCGCCTACTTCTTCGCGGTCCTTCATGGCGGCCATGCCCACTTTCATGGTCAGTTCGCCCCATTCCTTGTTGATTGCAGCCAGCGGCTCGACGAACTCCCTGACAGCCTCATTGCCTTCCTGCACCTGGCAGAACTTGTGCACGATCTTGGTGAAGCCCTTGAGCGCTTCGCCCTGGGTCATCAGCACTTTGCGGCCCAGCAGGTCGAGGGCCTGAATGCCGGTAGTGCCTTCGTACAGCATGGAGATACGGCTGTCGCGCACGTTCTGCTCCATGCCCCACTCGGCGATGAAGCCGTGGCCGCCGTAGATCTGCACGCCGTGGTTGGCCGCCTCGAAGCCGACTTCGGTCATGAAGGCCTTGGCGATCGGGGTCAGGAAGGCCAGCAGGGCGTCGGCCTTCTTGCGCTCTTCCTCGTCCTGGCTGTATTTGACGATGTCCACCTGCTTGGCGGTGAAGTAGACCATGGCGCGGTTGCCTTCGGCGAAGGCCTTCATGGTCAGCAGCATGCGGCGAACGTCCGGGTGCACGATGATCGGGTCAGCAGCCTTGTCAGGCGCCTTGGGGCCGGTCAGCGAACGCATCTGCAGGCGGTCACGGGCGTACTTCAGGCCACCCTGGAAGGCCACCTCGGCATGTGCCAGGCCCTGCAACGCGGTGCCCAGGCGGGCGGTGTTCATGAACGTGAACATGCAGTTCAGGCCCTTGTTGGCTGGGCCGATCAGGTAGCCGGTGGCGCTGTCGAAGTTCATCACGCAGGTAGCGTTGCCGTGGATGCCCATCTTGTGCTCGAGCGAGCCGCAGCTCACGCCGTTGCGCTCACCCACGCCGCCTTCGGCGTTGGGCAGGAACTTCGGCACGATGAACAGCGAGATACCTTTGGTGCCGGCCGGGGCATCCGGCAGGCGTGCCAGCACGATGTGGACGATGTTATCGGCCATGTCGTGTTCGCCGGCAGAAATGAAGATCTTGGTGCCGGAAATGCGGTAGGAGCCGTCAGCTTGCGGCTCGGCCTTGGTGCGCAGCATGCCCAGGTCGGTGCCGCAGTGCGGTTCGGTCAGGCACATGGTGCCTGTCCATTCGCCCGATACCAGTTTGGTCAGGTAGGTTTCCTGCTGCTCTACAGTACCGTGCGCAGAAATGGTGTTCATCGCACCATGGGACAGGCCCGGGTACATGCCCCACGACCAGTTCGACTCACCCACCATCTCGCTCAACGCCAGGCCCAGCGACTCTGGCAGGCCCTGGCCGCCATGGGCGACATCATGGGCAAGGCTTGGCCAGCCGCCTTCGACGAACTGCTCGTAGGCCTGCTTGAAACCGGTCGGGGTCTTCACACCGGACTCGCTCCAGGTGCAGCCTTCCAGGTCACCGACACGGTTCAGCGGGGCCAGCACCTGCTCACAGAATTTCGCGCCTTCTTCGAGGATCGCGTCGACCATGTCGGGCGTTGCGTCCTGGCAACCCGGCAGGCTCTGATAGTGCGCCTCATAGCCAAGCAGCTCGTCGCGAACGAAGCGAATATCACGCAAGGGGGCTTTGTAATCAGGCATTGCGATGAACCTCTGTGATGAGTCCGGTAGGGAGACCGCTGATACCGACCAGCTCTTGCCGGCTTTCGGTCAAACAGTTGTTTGAAACTTACGTTTAGGACTGACCGATGTCAAGGAGGGACTATGGTGCCATTTATGCCGCGAAACATGGCGTTTATGCCATCGCCTGAAAAGACGCCCACGACAATGGCAGCGGGCCTGCCCACGAAGGCGTCGGCTCAGGCAAAAAATCTAGCCTGATCAAACGCATCCGCAGGCAGGCCCGCTTCCACAGAGCACTGTGCAGGTTTGTGAAAGTGCCGCGCCTTCAGGCGTAGGTATCGATGAACCGACCGAGCATTTCGTCGGAAGCCTTGGCGACTTTCGCGCCCAGTTCGACCTCGGTTTTGCCCAGCGTCAGCTGTACAGTGCTGGTGGCAAGGTCCATCTGCTGGCTGCGGTCAACCGCACGCAGGCGCTCGGCCTGAAAATCGCTGGACTGGCTGGTGGCGGCGCGTTCGACAGTGTTGCTGGCGATCTGGCTGGCCGCCTGGTCGACGCGGTTCTGCCCGCTCTGGATGGCGCTGAGGCCCGCGTAGTAGGCGGAGCTACCGGTGATTTCCATGTCAAAACTCCAATGACGCTGGATGTGAACAGGCCTGATTAAAACAGGCCCGGGCCATAAAGGCCCGTTTAAATCGCTAATGGCCCCGTGCTATCTGATAGACGTGAGGCATGGCGCTTCAGTCCAGCAAGTCCAGCTGCAGATGTTCCGCGACTGCATCGGCAGTCGCTTGCTTGAGCTTGGGCACCCGCCCCAGGCAAGGCGCTGGCAAGCGCTCGGCCAGGCTGGCGAGGTTCTCCTCCAACCGCGACGTACGCGGGTCGATGACATTGGCCACCCAGCCTGCCAGTTGCAACCCGTCCCTGGCGATTGCCTCGGCGCTGAGCAATGCATGGTTGATGCAGCCAAGACGCACCCCTACCACCAGAATCACCGGCAACTTGAGGGCGATTGCCAGGTCGGACAGATTGGCATGGCCGGACAGCGGCACGCGCCAGCCACCGGCACCTTCGACCAGGGTGAAATCCGCGCCCTGATCCAGCACGTGGCGCATGGCCTTGAGCAGGGCCGGGACCTCCAGCGTCACACCCGCTTCACGCGCCGCCACATGTGGCGCGATGGCAGGTTCAAATGCAAAAGGGTTGATCGCTTCATAAGGCAGTTTGAGCGTGCTCTCGTCGATCAACGCCTGGGCGTCAGCGTTGCGCAGTCCCTTTGCGGTCACTGTGCAGCCGGACGCCACCGGCTTTGCCCCCAGCGTACTCAGGCCCTGCAGCCGTGCGGCATGCAACAGCCCGGCTGCGATGGTGGTCTTGCCGACATCGGTATCGGTACCCGCGATGAAATAGGCCTGGCTCATTTCGCTCCTCTCACGCCTTTGGCTTGCGCAACACACCATAGACCACCTGATAGGTGGCGGGCAGCCCTTGTGGCTGGCGGAATGCTTCATACGCCTGCAGCAGCCCCTGCATGCGGGTACGGCCAGTCAGGCCCGACGGCCGCCCAGGGTTGAGGTTGTGGGCGCCAAGTGCCTTTAGCTCATGGGTCAGGCCGCGCACATGCGGGTAGTGCAGCACATGCGCCTGCTGACGCAGGCCAAGCTGCTCCAGGCCGCTTGCCGCGCACAGTCGCTGATAGTCCTCGAACCGGCGGAAGCGGTTGACATGCACCATGCCATCCACGGCCTGCCAACTGGCGCGCAATTCATCCAGGGTACCGACACACAGGCTGCTGAAGGCCAGCACACCGCCCGGGCGCAATACCCGCCGTGCTTCTTCCAGCACGCTGGAGAATTGCGCGCACCACTGCACCGCCAGGCTGGAGAAAACCAGGTCGACGCTGTGATCAAGCAGCGGCAGCCGCTCGGCGTCGCCTGCCACATGGTAGCGGGCCCCGCCCTGCTCGCCTCGGGCATGGCGCAACATGCCTTCGGCGATGTCCACCGCCACGCCCGTCGCCGGCGTGAAGCGCTCGGCCAGCACCCGGCTGAAATGCCCCGTACCACTGCCCAGGTCGAGCCAGCGCGATGGCGTCAGTGCGTCCGGCAACTGCTCCAGCAGGGTCATGCCCACCGCGCGCTGCAAGGCCGCCACGCTGTCGTAGCTGGCTGCCGCGCGGGAGAACGAGGCCGCTACCTGGCGCTTGTCCGGCAGCGCGCCAGGCAGGGTTGGACGGGAAAGGTCAGTCATCGCCACTCTCATGCAGGAAACTCTTGATGCCCGCCGCCAGCTCCTGCGGGTACTCCAGCAGGAACGCGTGGGAACTCTCTTCAACCAGGCCGACTTCAACGTCGGGCAACAACTCGCTCAGCGCTTTGGCCGCCTCGGGGGGCACCAACGCATCACTGCCGGCGAACAGGTGCAGTTGCGGGCCGCCGTACGCCTGCAGCGCTTCGCGGGTATCCAGCTGAGCCAGCACCTCAAGCCCGGTGGCCAGGTACAGCGGGTCGGTCTCCGGTACCCCCACGCCCAGCTGGCGCAGCAACGTGCGCGGCTGCAGGGCGCCGTCACTGCACAAGGTACGGAAACGCTTGAGGGTAACGGAGGTGTGGCTGCGGCAACCGTCGAGGAAGGTCCCGAAGGTGTCATCGGCCATACCATGCGGCCAATCCGCCCGTGCCACGAAGCAGGGGTTGCTGGCCAAGGTCAACAACCCGCAACAGTGGTCGCCACGCTTGCGAGCCAGCTCACTGGCGAGCATGCCGCCGAGCGACCAGCCGCCCAGCCAGGTATCACTGGGCAGTTTGCGGTCAAGGTAGTCGACCCACGCCTGTACATCGGCGTCGGCCAGCTCCGGCAGGGGCGCCAGCTCGACCTGCAGGCGCGCGTCCTGCGCACGCAGGCTGGCGGCCAGCGGCTCCAGGGCCGCAGTACCCAAGCCCCAGCCGGGAAGAAGGATCAGTCGGTTACGCATCGGCGGCCTCCAGCTGTGGATAACAATCGGCCAATGCATTCAACAATAGCTGTACCTGCGCCTCACTGTGCGCAGCGCTCAAGGTTACCCTCAGCCGTGCACTGCCAGCAGGTACGGTAGGCGGGCGGATGGCGGTGACCAACAGGCCTCGTTCGCGCAGCATCTGCGACAGGCGCAGTGCCTGTGCGCTGTCGCCGATCAGGATCGGCTGGATCGGAGTCGGGCTGTCCATCAGCTGCAGGCCGATCTGCACGGCACCCTCGCGGAACTGCCGGATCAACCCGGCCAGGTGCTCACGGCGCCAGGTTTCGCGGCGCAGCAGCTCCAGGCTCTTGAGCGTGGCGCAGGCCAGTGCCGGCGGCTGGCTGGTGGTATAGATGTACGGCCGGGCGAACTGCACCAGTGCCTCGATCAAATCATCGCTGCCCGCAACGAAGGCGCCCGCGGTGCCGCAAGCCTTGCCCAGCGTACCGATCAGCACGGGCACGTCATCGATGCCCAGGCCGAAGTGTTCGACGACACCGCCGCCCTGGGCACCCAAGGTACCCAGGCCGTGAGCGTCGTCGACCATCAACCAGGCGCCACGCGCACGCGCGACCTCGGCCAGTGCAGGCAGGTCGGCCAGATCACCGTCCATGCTGAAAACACCGTCGGTGACCACCAAGGTATTGCCGCAGGCCTTGCCCAGGCGGTTGGCCAGGCTGACTGCATCGTTGTGCAGGTAACGGTTGAAGCGGGCACCACTGAGCAAGCCGCCATCGAGCAGCGAGGCATGGTTGAGGCGGTCCTGCAACACCGTATCGCCCTGCCCCACCAGCGCGGTAATGGCCCCGAGGTTGGCCATGTAGCCGGTAGAAAACAGCAAGGCACGCGGGCGACCGGTCAATTCGGCCAGCGCCTCTTCGACCTGATGGTGCGGCGTGCTGTGGCCGACCACCAGGTGCGAGGCTCCGCCACCGACACCCCAACGCTCGGCGCCGGCTTGCCAGGCGGCGATCACCTCGGGGTGGTTGGCCAGGCCCAGGTAGTCATTGCTGCAGAAAGCCAGCAACGGCTGGCCGTCGACCACTACGTTCGGCCCTTGCGGGCTCTGTAGCAGCGGCCGCTGCCGATACAGGTCTGCAGCGCGCCGTTCGGCAAGACGCGCTGCAAGATCGAAGGCCATCTCAGGCAGACGCGGCGTTATAGAACAGCTCGCTGCTGCGTTGCTCGACCAGCGCCTGTTCGATGGCGGCCTGGTGCACTTCGTCGGCATGCTCTTCACGCGCTTCAGGCTTGATGCCCAGGCGGGCGAACAGCTGCATGTCCTTGTCGGCCTGTGGGTTGGCAGTGGTCAGCAGCTTCTCGCCATAGAAGATCGAATTGGCGCCGGCCATGAAGGCCAGCGCTTGCATCTGCTCGTTCATCTGCTCGCGCCCGGCGGACAGGCGCACGTGCGACTTGGGCATCAGCAGCCGCGCGACCGCCAGCATGCGGATGAAGTCGAACGGGTCGACATCTTCTTCTTCGGCCAGGGGGGTGCCGGCCACTTTCACCAGCATGTTGATCGGCACCGACTCGGGATGCTCGGGGAGGTTGGCCAACTGGATCAGCAGGCCTGCACGATCGTCGAGCGACTCGCCCATCCCGAGAATGCCACCGGAGCAGATCTTCATCCCGGCATCGCGTACGTAGGCCAAGGTCTGCAGACGCTCGCTGTAAGTGCGGGTGGTGATGATGCTGGCGTAGAACTCCGGCGAGGTATCGAGGTTGTGGTTGTAGTAGTCCAGGCCTGCCTGGGCCAGCGCCTGGGTCTGGTCCTGATCGAGCTTGCCCAGGGTCATGCAGGTTTCCAGCCCCATGGCCTTGACCCCTTTGACCATTTCCAGCACGTAGGGCATGTCCTTGGCCGAGGGGTGCTTCCAGGCGGCGCCCATGCAGAAGCGGGTAGAACCGATGGCCTTGGCCCGCGCCGCTTCTTCCAGCACCTTCTGCACTTCCATCAGCTTCTGTTTTTCCAGCCCGGTGTTGTAGTGGCCGGACTGTGGACAATATTTGCAATCTTCCGGGCAGGCGCCGGTCTTGATCGACAGCAGCGTGGAAACCTGTACGCGGTTAGGGTCGAAATGCGCCCGATGCACGGTTTGCGCCTGGAACAGCAGGTCGTTGAACGGTTGCTGGAACAGGGCCTTCACCTCGGCCAGGGACCAGTCGTGACGTGTTGTTGCAGTTGTGCTGGCGCTCATCGGCGTTTCCTTGTTTAGGCTGTAGCTGGCGCCGGGTCAGGAATGCCCGCCAGCGCATCACGGATAGCTCGCATAGTCATGGAAGGCCTATGAACTGTCAACCTTGGTTAAAAGCACTGGTTTACAAGTGTATAAATATTGAACATACCTGTTTGCTGTGCGGCACTTCTGCCGAGCAGCCCCACCCCATCTGTATTGCGTGCGAGGAGGACCTGCCCTGGCTGAGTGAGTACTGCATGCATTGCGCGCTACCGCTGCCAATGGCCGGCCTGACCTGCGCCCAGTGCAGTCGCCGTGCCCCGGCCTTCGAACAAGTGGTGGCGCCGTGGTATTACGGCTTTCCCGTGGACACACTGATCAGCCGCTTCAAACACAATCGCCAGTGGCCATTAGGGCGCTTGATGGCCGAAATGCTCAGCCTGGATTTGCGCCACCGCTTTGCCGATGGCCTGGCCAGGCCATCGCTGCTGTTGCCTGTGCCACTGGCAAAGCGTCGACAGCGCGAGCGTGGCTTCAACCAGGCAGGCATGCTGGCAAAGTGGTTGGCCAAGGCCCTGGCAATCGACTGCAACGAGCGATTGCTGCGGCGCACCCGCGAAACACCGGCGCAGCAAAGCCTGGATGCCAAGGCCAGACGGCGTAATCTGCAGCAGGCCTTTGCGGTGGTTGATGAAAGCGCATTGCACGGCCTGCATGTGGCCGTGGTCGATGACGTGCTGACCACCGGTGCCACGGCGCAAAGCATCGCCGCCCTGCTGCGCGGCGCCGGCGCACGCCGCGTTGATGTGTATTGCCTGGCACGCACGGCAAAACCGGGGCAAGCTTGACCGGTCAGTCCCAGATAGGCGCCATCATGACCCTGCCCGCCCTGCTCACCCAGCACATCGCTCGCCGCCCACAGCGCATCGCTTTGCTTCAGCATATCGCTGAGCAAGGTTCGATCACCCGCGCCGCAAAGGCGGCAGGCATAAGCTACAAAGCCGCATGGGACGCCATAGACGAACTCAACAACCTGGCCAGCCAGCCGCTGGTCGAGCGTAGCACCGGCGGGCGCGGCGGCGGTGGCGCACGCCTGTCGGGCGAAGGCGAGCGGGTACTGCGCCTTTACCAACGCTTGCAGGCCTTGCAGGCCCAGATTCTCGAGGCTGCCGAAGAATCCAGCGACCTTGACCTGCTTGGGCGCCTGATGTTGCGCACCAGTGCCCGCAACCAGCTGCAAGGCCAGGTCAGCGGCTTGCGCCGCGAAGGGCGGCACGACCGCGTGAGCCTGGCGCTGGGTGGCGGGCTGGAAATCGAGGCACTGATTACCCATGACAGCACTGCACGCCTGGAGCTGACGCTCGGCACCATGGTGGTGGCGTTGCTCAAGGCCGGGTGGGTGCAGTTGTCGAGCGCCGCAGATGAAGCCGAAGCGGGCAGCAATGTGCTCAAGGCAACTGTGGAAGAGGTGATTGCGGATGGGCATGACACCAGTGAAGTGAGGCTGGCGCTGGGTAATGGCCAGACACTCTGTGCGTTTGCCGAGGCGCACTGGCTGGCACGAGAGGCAGTGACAACAGGTAGCCAGGTCCGGGTGCAGTTTCATCCCTCCCATGTATTGCTGGGGGTACCGGTGTAGGTTGGTCGCGCCACCCCGCCAGAGGGCCGGCACTGATACCATGAGCCCTTGCAGCCCACCCCGGAGCCACCATGTCTCACCCCTTCGCGACCCTCACCCCCGACCTGGTACTGGACGCCGTGGAGAGCCTCGGCTTTCTCAGCGACGCCCGCGTACTGGCCCTGAACAGCTACGAGAACCGCGTCTATCAAGTGGGTATCGAAGGCGGGCAACCACTGATCGCCAAGTTCTATCGACCCGGCCGGTGGAGCAATGAAGCGATTCTTGAAGAACACCGCTTCACCGCCGAACTTGCTGAGTGCGAAGTGCCGGTGGTCGCCCCGCTGCAACACAATGAACAGACCCTGTTCGAGCACCAGGGCTTTCGCTTCACACTGTTTCCCCGCCGCGGCGGCCACGCACCGGAGCCAGGCAACCTCGACCAGCTCTACCGTCTGGGCCAGCTGCTGGGCCGCCTGCATGCCGTGGCGGCAACACGCCCGTTCGAGCATCGCGAAGCGTTGACTGTGGATAACTTTGGCCACGCCTCCCTGCAAACCCTGCTTGATGGCAACTTCGTACCTCGGGAATTGCTGCCCGCGTTCGAGTCTGTAGCGCGCGAGCTGCTCAAACGGGTCGAAGACATCTACGCACGCACCCCACATCAGGTCATGCGCCTGCACGGCGACTTGCACCCCGGCAACCTGATGCATCGCGACGACGTCTACCACGTCGTCGACCTCGATGACTGCCGGATGGGCCCGGCCGTGCAAGACCTGTGGATGATGCTGGCCGGCAGCCGTGAAGAACGCCTGGGCCAACTGGCAGAGCTGATCGACGGCTACAACGAGTTTCACGATTTCGACCCGCGCGAGCTGCCCCTGATCGAACCGCTGCGCGCCTTGCGCCAGCTGCACCATAGCGCCTGGCTGGCACGGCGCTGGGACGACCCGGCATTCCCGCGCAGCTTCCCCTGGTTTGGCCAACCGCGTTACTGGGGCGATCAGATCCTGGCCCTGCGCGAGCAAACAGCGGCACTCGACGAGCAACCCCTGAAATTGTTCTAAATGCCTGCAAAGGTCTGTCTACAATAGGCGTCGCTGTATTTAGCTACCTAAGCAAGGATTCTGCATGCACGCCGCAAACCCGCGTCGCGGGTACATTCTTGGCCTCTCGGCCTACATCATCTGGGGCTTGTTCCCCCTCTATTTCAAAGCCATACAAAGTGTCCCGGCGGTTGAGATCATCGTGCACCGGGTGCTCTGGTCCGCTTTGTTCGGTTCGCTGCTGCTGTTGGTGTGGAAGCACCCAGGGTGGTGGCGCGAGCTGCGCGACAACCCCCGCCGCCTGGCCATTCTTGCCCTCAGTGGCGCCCTGATTGCCGGCAACTGGCTGACCTACGTATGGTCGGTCAACAACGGGCGCATGCTCGAGGCCAGCCTGGGCTACTACATCAACCCGCTGGTGAACGTGCTGCTGGGCATGCTTTTGCTGGGTGAGCGCCTGCGCCGCCTGCAATGGCTGGCAGTGGGCATGGCCGCAGTAGGTGTGGCGCAACAGGTGTGGCAAGTCGGTAGCCTGCCTTGGGTGTCATTGGTACTGGCGCTGACGTTTGGCTTCTACGGCCTGATCCGCAAGCAGGCACCGGTGGCGGCGCTGCCCGGCCTGGTGGTGGAAACCTGGATGCTGGTGCCCCTGGCGCTTGGCTGGCTGCTGCTGCACCCTGCCGCGATGAGTGCACAAGGCAGTTTCTATACCAGCAGCGAAGCGCTATGGCTGATCGCAGCCGGGCCGGTAACGCTGATACCACTGGTGTGCTTCAACGCCGCTGCGCGGCACTTGCCCTACACCACCCTGGGCTTCCTGCAGTATCTGGCGCCGACCTTGGTACTGCTGCAAGCGGTACTGCTATTTGACGAGCACCTGTCTTCCAGCAGCCTGATGGCTTTCTTGTGCATCTGGGCTGGCCTGGCGCTCTACAGCGTCGATGCCTGGCTGAACCTGCGCAAGCGCGCCTGATCAAAAAACAATCAAAACTCTGCAGGCCACGCCGGCCGTGGCCTGGCAGAACATCTCCAGAGGTTATCCACACCCTCGTCCCCGTGCTTTGTGCACAAGCCATTGATTAGTGGCTGTTTTTTGACCAAACAGCGGGAGAGCTCGCCGTCTCTGGGCTAGCGAGGAGCGCCCCCAGGTTATCCACAGGGCCGTCCCCGGTTAATCGGGATAACACGCTACCGCCTCGGCTCAATCCTGGGGCCGCAATTTCAACTCCACCATCAAGTCATCCGCCAGGCTCTCCAGCTTCTGCTGCAGATCATCCAGCGACAAGGTCAATGGCAGCGCCAGCAAGGCATCGGCATGGAACAACGGCTCGCTGCTCATCGGCGCCGGGCGCACTTCGGTGGTGAAGCGCTCAAGGTTCACCCCTTGGTCAGCGAGCAAGCGGGTGATATCACGTACGATGCCTGGGCGATCATTACCCACCAACTCCATCGCGATCGGCTTCCAGGTACAGGAAGGCTCGATGCCGCTTTCTGCGATCAGCACACGGATATCGTACTGCCCCAGGGCCTGAAGCGATTTCACCAGCTCATCGTAGCTCTCTGCCGGCACCGCGACCCGCAGGATGCCGGCGAACTGCCCGGCCATACGCGACATACGGCTCTCCAGCCAGTTACCGTTGTGGTCGGCGATGCACTGGGCAATCCGTTCGACCTGGCCGGCCTTGTCAGGAGCAATCACGGTCAGTACAAGATGATCCACAGGGCTTCCTCTGCGTCGTGCCGCCTGCAGCGGCGAGAATACGGGGGGATTGGTTCAGTATAGGCAAGGCGCGGCAACCTGCCGCAGGACGGTCTGCCGAACTAATCGTGTACTGTTTCAAGATTTATCTGGAACAATCCACCGGTTTTTTGCGAACATAGCCACTCCCAGCGTGACCCTCCGCGACCAATCGGTCGCGGAGCGACGCTTTTAGTCTGATGTTCACCGGCCTGCTGCTTCATGTAGTATGCCTCGGCGCGGACTACAAAACGTCGTTACGATGTCTGCCAAGGCGCCTGTGAAAATACGCCAACCGCCCGCCAGCCTTTCTGGCGAGCCGCACCCAGCCGCTCTCGTGAGTGGTGAGAGCATGTACTGGTGCCGTGTTTAGAGAAGCGCTACAGGCTTAATACAGAAGAGCGAAAGCGAAATAGCTGAGCAAAGGTGAGGCAAGCAATGACTGGATACGTTCAAGTCGGTGGCCTTCAGGTCGCCAAGGCCCTGTACGACTTCGTCAACAACGAAGCGATCCCTGGAACCGGCGTCAAGGCCGATGCGTTCTGGGCCGGGGCAGAAAAGATCATCAACGACCTCGCCCCAAAGAACAAAGCCCTGCTCGCCAAGCGCGACGAGCTGCAAGCCAAGATCGACGCCTGGCACCAGGCACGCAAAGGCCAGGCACACGACGCCGTCGCCTATAAAAGCTTCCTTCAGGAAATCGGCTATCTGCTGCCACAAGCCGACGATTTCCAGGCCACCACCCAGAATGTGGACGAAGAGATCGCCCACATGGCCGGCCCACAGCTGGTCGTGCCGGTGATGAACGCCCGCTTTGCCCTGAACGCCGCCAACGCCCGCTGGGGCTCGCTGTACGACGCACTGTACGGCACCGATGCCATCAGCGATGAAGGCGGCGCCGAAAAAGGCCAGGGCTACAACAAGGTCCGTGGCAACAAGGTCATCGCCTTCGCCCGCGCCTTCCTCGACGAAGCCGCGCCGCTGGCCGCTGGCTCGCACGTCGACTCCACCGCTTACCGCATCGAAGGCGGCAAGCTGGTCGTTGCCCTCAAGGGCGGCAGCAACAGCGGCCTGCGTGACGACGCCCAGCTGATCGGCTTCCACGGCGATGCCGCCGCGCCAACCGCCGTGCTGCTCAAGCACAATGGCCTGCACTTCGAAATCCAGGTCGATGCCAGCACCCCGGTCGGCAGCACCGACGCCGCCGGTGTCAAAGACATCCTGATGGAATCGGCGCTGACCACCATCATGGACTGTGAAGACTCGGTCGCTGCCGTCGATGCCGACGACAAGGTCATCGTCTACCGCAACTGGCTGGGCCTGATGAAAGGCGACCTGGCCGAGAGCGTCAGCAAAGGCGGCAAGACTTTCACCCGCACCATGAACCCGGACCGCGAGTACGCAGCGCCCAATGGCGGCACCGTGACCCTTCACGGTCGTTCGCTGCTGTTCGTGCGCAACGTGGGCCACCTGATGACCAACCCGGCCATTCTCGATGCCCAAGGCAACGAGATTCCCGAAGGCATCCAGGACGGGCTGTTCACCAACCTGATCGCCCTGCACAACCTCAACGGCAACACCAGCCGCAAGAACACCCGTACCGGTAGCGTCTACATCGTCAAACCGAAGATGCACGGCCCTGAAGAAGTGGCGTTCGCCGCCGAGATCTTCAGCCGCGTCGAAGACCTGCTGGGCATGCCGCGCAACACCGTCAAGGTCGGCATCATGGACGAGGAGCGCCGTACCACGGTCAACCTCAAGGCCTGCATCAAGTCGGCAGCCGAGCGTGTGGTGTTCATCAACACTGGCTTCCTCGACCGTACCGGTGACGAAATCCACACCTCGATGGAGGCCGGCGCCGTGGTGCGCAAGGGCGCCATGAAGAACGAAAAGTGGATCGGTGCCTACGAGAACAACAACGTCGACGTCGGCCTTGCCACCGGCCTGCAAGGGCGGGCGCAGATCGGCAAAGGCATGTGGGCCATGCCGGACTTGATGGCTGCCATGCTCGAGCAGAAGATCGCTCACCCGCTGGCCGGTGCCAACACCGCCTGGGTACCGTCGCCGACCGCCGCCACCCTGCACGCCCTGCACTACCATAAAGTCGACGTGCAGGCGCGTCAGCGCGAGCTGGCCAGCCGCGCCCCGGCCTCGGTCGACGACATCCTGACCATCCCGCTGGCAGCTGACACCAACTGGTCGGCCGAAGAGATCCGCAACGAGCTGGACAACAACGCCCAGGGCATCCTCGGCTATGTGGTTCGCTGGATCGACCAGGGCGTGGGTTGCTCCAAAGTGCCGGACATCAACGATGTGGGCCTGATGGAAGACCGCGCTACCCTGCGTATCTCGGCCCAGCTGCTGGCCAACTGGCTGCGCCATGGCGTGGTTACCCAGGAGCAGGTGCTGGAAAGCCTCCAGCGCATGGCCGCCGTGGTCGACAAGCAGAACGCCGGTGACGCCCTGTACCGCCCGATGGCGCCGAACTTCGACGACAACGTGGCATTCCAGGCTGCAGTGGAACTGGTAATCGAGGGTGCCAAGCAACCGAACGGTTATACCGAGCCGGTACTGCACCGTCGCCGCCGCGAGTTCAAGGCGCGTAACGGGCTGTAAGACACCGGGGCCGCTCCACCAATTACAGGAGGATCGCACTCCCCTGTAGGAGCGGCCTTGTGTCGCGAAAGGGCTGCAAAGCAGCCCCATTCCCGCTCACTCAAGCTTCAATTCTTTCTTCACCAACCCCAGCAGTTTCCCCAGATCCACCGGCTTCAGCAAAAAATCCACCACCCCCAGGTGCATCACATCCACCGCCTCCTTCACATCGGTGTCGCCTGACACCACGATGATCGACAACGCCGCCCGTTCCGACTCACGAATCTGCCGGATAAGCTCCAGGCCATCCTTGGGCTGCATGCGCAGGTCGGTGATCATCAGGACGATGCGCGGTTCGTAATGCAGTTTGAACATCGCCTCCTGAGCACCATCGGCCTGCATGCAGTCGATCCCCCTGCTCTTCAGGTAAAGGCACAGGGCCTCACTGTTCACCGGGTTGTCATCAACCACCAATACCACCGGCCTGGGCGCAACAGGTGCACTCAACCCGGCCAGTGCCTCACGTTCGGCGTCACTCAGGATGTCGTCATGCTCAACCATGGTCGTCTCATCAAATAGTCTTGCTCACCGGTAAGACCGCAGCTTGCGATATTGATCACACTACGCTCATAGACTTACGTCCAATGGGCACCGCACGGCCGTCAGCCGACCATGGGGACCGAGAACAACAAGGCCGCACCTATATATAGATATATATAGTTCGGCGTAGCGATACGGTCAGTGTCATGAGCAAAAACGACGCCTACAGCCAGGCGGGCAGAACTGCCGTTCTGCAGAACATTCAGGGCACCCTGCAGTTTTTGCAGCGTTTCCCGCCGTTCAACCAAATGGAACACAGCCACCTGGCGTTCCTGGTGGAACAGTGCCAGTTGCGTTTCTACGCCAGCGGCGAAAGCATCATCAAACCCGCTGACGGCCCGGTGGAGCACTTCTACATCGTCAAACAGGGGCGCGTGGTCGGTGAGCGCCAGCACCTGGTCAAGCCCGGCGTGGAAACCACCTTCGAGATCACCAGCGGCGAGTGCTTCCCGCTGGCCGCCCTGCTCGGCGAGCGCGCTACCCGCACCGAGCACCTGGCGGGCGAGGACACGTTCTGCCTGCAATTGAACAAAGCCGCCTTCATCCGTGTGTTTTCCCTGTCGGATGTGTTTCGGGATTTTGCGCTGCGCGGTGTCAGCAGCCTGCTTGACCAGGTCAACCAGCAGGTGCGCCAACGAGCGGTGGAAACACTCGGCACCCAATACTCACTGAACACCCCGCTGGGTGAACTGGCCATGCGTCACCCGGTGGTCTGCACCCCGGACACGCCGCTGCGCGACGCCGTGCGGTCGATGCACGAGCAGCAGGTCGGCAGCATCGTGGTGGTCGATGCGCAGCGTTACCCGGTGGGCATCTTCACCCTGCGTGACCTGCGCCAAGTGGTGGCTACTGTCGATGCCGACCTCGGTGCCGCCATCGAACGGCACATGACTGTCAAACCCTTCTACCTCAGCCCGCAGGCCAGCGCCTTCGACGCGGCCATGGCCATGACCGAGCGACACATTGCCCATGTTTGCCTGGTGGACAACCAGCGCCTGTGCGGCGTGGTCTCGGAGCGCGACCTGTTTTCCCTGCAACGAGTCGACCTCGTGCACCTGGCCCGCACCATCCGCCATGCACCGCGCCTGGACTCGCTGGTGGCGCTGCGTGGCGAGATCGGCCAGCTGGTGGAGCGCATGCTCGCCCACGGCGCGTCGTCGACCCAGATTACCCAGATCATCACCCTGCTCAACGACCACACTGTCTGCCGGGTAATCGAACTGGCTCTGGCCGAACGCGGCGACCCTGGGGTGCCGTTCAGCTGGCTGTGCTTTGGCAGCGAAGGGCGCGGTGAACAGACCCTGCATACCGACCAGGACAACGGCATCCTGTTCGAGGCAGCTGACAACAGCGAAGCCGAAGCCATTCGCGCCCGCCTGCTACCTCTGGCCCACTACATCAACCAATGCCTGGCCCAATGCGGCTTCACCCTGTGCAAGGGTAACGTCATGGCAGGCAACCCCGAGCTGTGCCTGTCGCGCACTGAATGGGCACGGCGCTTCGCCGGCTTCATCCGTGAAGCCAGCCCAGAGAACCTGCTCGGCTCGAGCATCTATTTCGACCTGCGTGTGGTCTGGGGCGACGAACAGGGGTGCGAACAGCTGCGCCAAAGCGTGCTGGAACAAGTAGCCGAGAACCGCATTTTCCAGCGCATGATGGCCGATAACGCCTTGCGTCAGCGGCCTCCGGTAGGCCGCCTGCGCGAATTCGTCCTGACCCGCCAAGGCAACGACAAGGCCGCTACCCTGGACCTCAAGGTCCAGGGCCTGACCCCCTTCGTCGATGGTGCGCGGCTGCTGGCCCTGGCCAATGGCATCGGTGCCTGCAACACCCTGGAGCGCCTGCGCCAGCTGGTCGACAAAGGCGTTATCGAGGCGCTCGACGGCGCGGCATACGAAGAGGCCTACCATTTCATCCAGCAAACGCGCATGCAGCAGCACCAGCGCCAGACCCGCGACAATCAGCCGTACTCCAACCGCCTCGATCCGGACAGCCTCAACCATCTGGACCGGCGCATCCTGCGTGAGTCCCTGCGCCAGGCGCAGCGCCTGCAAAGCAGCCTGGCCCTGCGGTACCAGCTATGAGCCTGTTCGCCTGGCTGCGCCCTGCCGCGCCGGCCCTGGACGGTGCACTGCATCAACGCCTGGCGCGCCTGCCAAAACCCGCACCGCTGGGCGTGTGCTCGCTGCGTGAGCAGCGCTGGGTGGTGCTGGACCTTGAGACCAGCGGCCTGAACCCCAACCGCGACCAGGTGCTGTCGATCGGTGCCGTAGCCATCGAAGACGGCGCCATCGACTTCTCCCAGCAGTTCGAGCGCACCCTGCACCGCCCGGCCCAGAAAACCAACGCCAGTGTACTCATCCATGGCCTGGGCCCGAGCGCCCTGGCCGCAGGCAGCGACCCGGCCGAGGCGTTGCTCGACCTGCTCGAGTTCATCGGTGACAGCCCGGTGCTGGCGTTCCATGCACCGTTCGACCAGCGCATGCTGGCTCGGGCATTGAAAGAAACCCTTGGGCATCGCCTGCAACAGCCCTTCCTCGATGTTGCTGAACTGGCGCCCATGCTCAACCCTGACACGGTACTGCGCGAAGCAGGGCTGGATGACTGGGTGGCGCGCTTCGGGCTGCAGGTGGATGAGCGCCACCATGCCAGCGCTGATGCCCAAGTCACCGCTGAACTGGCGTTGATCCTGTTCAGCCAGGCCCGTCGCCAGCAGCTGGACAGCCCATTGCAGCTGGAGCAGCGCTTGCGCGGGTGGCGGCGGCGCAATGTGCAGGGGCATGGGCTTTAGAAACATACCCTTTGAAGGGGCTGCACCTGTGATATCGGGCACCGCCCCCACCATGACAGTGGCAACCCGATAAGCGTCCATTGCGCCACGCCCCCCGCCTCTGCAACAATCGCGAATAATTATCGTTAGTTAACGCATTCGTTCCGGGGGGGACACTGCTTGTCTTCTGCTCAGAGCCCACACGCCGAACTGGTCGGTGCGCTGTACCGCGACCATCGCAGCTGGCTGCTTGCCTGGCTGCAACGCAGCATGGCCTGCCGCCAGCGTGCCGAAGACCTGAGCCAGGACACCTTCGTGCGCCTGCTCGGGCGCGAACAACTGGACACCCCCCGTGAGCCGCGCGCTTTCCTGGCTGCAGTGGCCAAGGGGCTGATGTTCGACCACTTTCGCCGCGCAGCCCTGGAGCAGGCCTACCTGGCCGAACTGGCCCGCTTGCCGGAAGCCGAGCAGCCCTCCCCGGAACTCCAGCACCTGATCCTCGAAGACCTCAAGGCCATCGACCGCCTGCTCGGCAAGCTGTCGAGCAAGGCACGCACGGCGCTCCTGCACAATCGCCTGGACGGCATGGGCCACGCCGAAATCGCCGAGCGCCTGGGCGTATCGGTATCGCGGGTGCGCCAGTACATCGCCCAAGGCATGCGCCAGTGCTATGTGGCCCTGTATGGGGAGCCTACGTGAACAACTCACCGGTTTCTGCCGGGGTCCTTGAAGCTGCCATCGCCTGGAAACTGAGCCTGGACGACGGTACCGGTACGCCCGACGAACGCAGCGAGTTCATGCGCTGGCATGCCGCCAGCGAAGAACACGCTCGCGCCTGGCGCCAGTTGGGCACCCTCGATCAGCGGGTCAGTGCCGCCGCCGGCCCCGCGCGCCAGGCCCTGCAGCAATCGCGCGCAGGGTTGCGCCGGCGGGTGGCCAAGGTGGGCGGCGGCCTGGCTGGCATGTTCCTGCTCGGCTCACTGTTGGCTTGGGTTGGCGCGCCATCGCTATCGGCAAGCTACTGGCTGGCCGATCAGCGCACCGCCACCGGCGAATTGCGGACCCTGCGCCTGGAGGACGGCACGCTGCTGAGCCTGAACACTCATACCGCGGTCGACATCGACTACGAAGGCGAGCAGCGTGTACTGGTGCTGCACCAGGGTGAAATCTCGGTGGAGACCGGCCACCAGGACCCTCGCCCGTTGCTGGTGCGCACCGACGATGGCCGCCTGCGCCCCTTGGGCACGCGCTTTCTGGTGCGTCGCGAAAATAACGGTACCCGCTTGGAGGTGTTGCAGTCCTCGGTCGCAGCGCAGCCGCTCAACAGTGGCGACGAGCAGGTACTGCGCGAGGGTCAGCAGGTGCTCATGAACGCCAATGGCCTGGGCCGCATCGCACCCGTGCAAGCCGGTGCGGATGCCTGGACCCGCGGCATGCTGGTGGTGGACAACATCCGCCTGGCCGACCTGGTAGCGCAGCTGGGCCAATACCGTAGCGGCCACCTGGGCGTGGCCGATGAAGTGGCCGACCTGCGCGTGACGGGGAGCTTCCCGCTGACCGATACCGACCTGGCCCTCGCTTCGCTGGTGCCCGCGTTGCCGGTGAAGATCGAGCGGCATACCCAGTGGTGGGTGAGCGTGGTGCCCAAGTAGCACCATAGCGCCCCCGTGGGGCCGGCTTGCCGGCGATGAGGCCTAAGCTGGCTGCGTACAAATACAAACCATTTCCACTTTTTTTCCAGATACCCCTGTCACTTCTGAAATCTCGCTCGGCAAGGAAGCAATTAGCACTTATCCGTCGAGGAACCGCTGCATGTCCCGTGCCGTTGATCGTATCCTGCGCCCCAGCCTGATGGCCTTGGCCATCGCCCTGGCTGCCCCGTTGGCCAGCCCTGCCCTGTTCGCCGCCGAGCAGTCCGCACAGCGTGCCTACGACCTGCCCAGCGCCCCGCTGGCCACCACCCTGAACCAGATCGCCAGCCAGTCGGGCATCGCCCTGGCCATTGACCCGGCACTGGTCAGCGGCCGAAACTCGGCGCCGGTCAACGGCCAGTTCGACGGCCTCGGCGCCCTGCAGGCCGCCCTGCTCGGTACCGGCCTGCAGCTGCAGCAGAGCACTGTCGGCAGCTACAGCCTGGTGGCTGTTCCTGATGGCACTCTGGCGTTGCCCGAGACCGCGATCAATGCCAATGCATCGTACGAAAGCGCCTGGGGCCCGGTTGACGGCTACACGGCAACACGCACCGCCGCTGGCACCAAGACAGACACAGCCATTGCCGAACTACCACGTTCGGTGACGGTGATCACCCGCCAGCAGATGGAAGACCGCCCGGTCCTCAATCTCAACGACGCCTTGCGCTACACCGCTGGCGTACAGAGCAGCGGCTACGGCTCCGACTCGCGCAGCGACTGGCTGTTGGTGCGCGGCTTCGTGCCCACCCAGTTTCTTGACGGTCTGCCATTGCCAAAGGGTAACTATGCGTCGCCGAAAATAGAGCCCTGGAACCTGGAGCGCATCGCGGTACTGCGTGGCCCGGCCTCTTCCGTCTACGGCCAGACCCCTCCCGGCGGCTTGCTGGACATGACCAGCCGCCGCCCGGATTTTGAAAGCAGCCACGAAGTTGAAGCCCAGGTTGGCAGCAACAACCACAAACAGATCAACTTCGACAGCACTGGCAAGATCGATGACGCGGGACGGTTTCTCTACCGTGTGAGCGGTACCGTGCGCGACAGCGGCACACCGATCGATCATATTCCGGACAAGCGCTACAACATCGCACCCAGCTTGACCTGGAACATCAATGACGACACCAAACTGACGTTCATTACCCAGTACACCCGCGACGATACCGGTATCACCGGCCAGTTCCTTCCCTTGCAGGGCACCAAACTGGACAGTCCTGCAGGCAAGATCTCCCACCACAAGAACCTGGGCGACCCGGACTGGGAATCCTACGACCGCACTTACTATCATTTGGGCTACGCGTTCGAGACCCGCCTGAACGACACATGGCAGTTCCGCCAGAACCTGCGTTACGCGCGCAACGAGCTGGACTTCAAGGGCATCACCGCCGGCGGTTCGATCTGGCCGGCAGGCCCGGACGAAGCAGTCAGCGCCGATGGCACGGTGCAACGCACCGCCGGCATCGTCGAGGAAGACATCTCCCAGTTCGCAGTGGATAACAACTTCCAAGCGGACTTCCAGACTGGCATGGTCACCCATACCCTGCTGCTGGGGCTCGATCACCAACGTTCGGACAGCAATGCCCGCTGGCGCTGGGGTTCGGCCGGCGTACCGCCAAGCAATATCCACAACCCGATCTACGGCCAGGATTTCTCGAACGTCCAGTACTTCGACATGTATGACTACGATCAGAAAACCCAGCAGACCGGTCTGTATGTCCAGGATCAGATGGCCCTGAACAACTGGCGCCTGACCTTGGGCGGCCGTGAAGACTGGGTACACACCGGCACCACCTTCCACAATCAGGGCGACGCCACCAATACCCAGCGTGACAAGAAATTCAGCGGTAACGCAGCACTGAGCTACGTTTTCGACAACGGCATTACCCCGTA
This sequence comes from Pseudomonas sp. SG-MS2, assembly GCF_009933855.1. NCBI lineage: Bacteria > Pseudomonadati > Pseudomonadota > Gammaproteobacteria > Pseudomonadales > Pseudomonadaceae > Pseudomonas > Pseudomonas sp. SG-MS2. The sequence continues at coordinate 59,476 of NZ_MOMO01000233.1, forward strand.
CTTCTCGTATGCCGAGTCGTTCCAGGCCGCAACCGGTGCCGCAGTGAACAGCACCGATGCTTTTAAACCTACCGAAGGCAAACAGTACGAACTGGGCATCAAGTACCAGCCCCCTGGCAGCAAGACACTGCTTAGCGCAGCGGTATTCGACCTGACCCAAGAAAACATGTCGGTAACCGAGGGCGGTGTGACTCGCCAAGTAGGTGAAGTTCGCGTCAAAGGCCTGGAGCTTGAAGCCACATCGGATGTAACCAAGAACCTGAAATTGATCGGTTCCTACACCTATAACGACAGCGAGATCACCAAAGGCAACGACGGTGAGAAGGGCAAGCGCATGGCCCAGGTCCCTCGTAACCAGGCCACTGCCTGGGCCGACTACACCTGGCACGAAGGTGCGCTCGATGGCTTTGGCGTGGGCGTCGGTGTGCGCTATGTGGGTGACACCTATGGCAACACCACCAATACCGACTGGGGCCATGTGGGCTCATACACCGTCTACGATGCCTCGGTGCATTACGACTTGGGCCGCCTGAACCCAACCCTCAAGGGCGTGACCGTTGCCGTAGATGCGAAGAACCTGTTCAACAAGGATTACCTGTCGACTTGTGACGGTTACTACTGCTACTACGGCGACGAACGCAACGTAGTGGCCAGCGTCAATTATAAGTTCTGAGCGAATCGGGGCCGCTGTGCGGCCCCAGGTTCCATCAGGCACATTCGGTATCGTGATGAAAAGCCAAACCATCCGCCGCTGGTCCGTGATTCACACCTGGAGCAGCCTGGTCTGCACCCTGTTCCTGCTGTTACTGGCCCTCACCGGCCTGCCGCTGATCTTCCACCACGAAATCGAACACCTGCTCGGCGACGCACCAAAGCTGCGCGAGATGCCTGCAGGCACCCCGCACCTGGACCTGCAACAGCTGGTGCTCAAGGCCGAGCAGCATCGTCCCGGCGAGGTGATGCAGTACTTCGGCTATGACGAAGACGAACACAACGGCGTGGTGGCGATCACCGCTGCCACTGCCGGCACCGAACCCAATTCGTCACACACCTTCATGCTCGACGCCCGCACCGGCGAAGCCGTCGCCATGCCGGCCGCCAACGGCGGTTTCATGATGATCATGCTGCGCCTGCACGTCGACATGTTCGCCGGGCTGCCCGGCAAGCTGCTGCTGGCGTTCATGGGTGTGCTGTTCGTTGTCGCGATCATCTCCGGCACAGTGCTCTACGCACCGTTCATGCGCCGCCTGCAATTCGCCACGGTGCGCCACGAAAAATCCCGCCGCCTGCGCTGGCTCGACCTGCACAACCTGATCGGGGTGGTGACACTGGCCTGGGCGCTGACCGTCGGTGTAACCGGGGTCATCAGCGCCCTGTCCGACCTGGTCATCGCCGCCTGGCGCAACGACAGCCTGGCCGCAATGGTCGCGCCCTACCGTGACGCCCCGCCACTCACCGAGCGTGCACCGGCCAGCCGCCTGCTGGACATCGCCGAGCAGGCCGCACCCGGCATGCGCCCGGACTTCATCGCCTTCCCCGGCACGCGGTTCTCCAGCGAGCACCACTACGCCGTGTTCATGAAAGGCGCCACCCACCTGACATCGCACCTGCTCACGCCCGTGCTGATCGATGCGCGCAGCCTGCAGGTGACGGCAGTGGGCGAACGCCCCTGGTACATGGACGCCATGGGCCTCTCGCAGCCACTGCACTTTGGCGATTACGGCGGGCGTCCGATGCAGATCCTCTGGGCAGTGCTCGATGTGTTGACCATCATCGTGCTCGGCAGCGGCCTTTACCTGTGGTGGGGCAAACAGCGCAAACCCCGGGAGGCGCGGGCATGAGCCACAAATCGCAACCGACCCTGCGCATCTTCACCTGGCCGGCCGCCATCGGCCTGCTCGGTGCCGCCGGCCTGTTTGCCGCCTTGCTGGGTGACGGTGCGTGGGATGCCCTGGCCTGGCTGGGCCTGGGCGTGCCCGTCATCCTCAGCCTGCGCGGGTTGTACCGGCGATAACCGGCTACCGCTTCGGTCCTTGCCCAGGGCCCTAACGTTGCGCCTCCCTGACCGAAGGAGCGCAACATGCTACCGCTGGAACGTATCGAATTCGTCGACCACCAGATCATCGCCCTGCTGGCACAATTGCCAAGCCCCGACCGGCCGGGGCTCACCCGTCAGCAGCTACAAGGCGAACTGGCTGAATACTGGGCAGCCTGCGACCCCCAGGGCCGCTCGCGCAGGGTCCGCCTGTGCGATCTGCGCCGCGCCCTGATGCATGCCGAGTTGACCCTGCGCCAGGGCGACCGGACCTTGCCCACCCCCCAGGCCGATGCCCTGAGCCTGTGCCTGGACCTGCCCAACGCCTGGCAACGCCGGCCCCAAGCGATGGCCACACGTGCCCAGGTGTACCGCCTGGTCCTCAGCCGTAGCCAGCCCCACAGCCGAGCGGTGCTGCCAGGCATGTTCGTGGTCATCACCGGTAACGACGAGGCTGCCGAGCTCACCCCGGAGCAGGCCCGCGGGCCGGCGTTGCTGTGCGGCCTGACCCAAGGCATCGAAGCCTACGCCTCGCTGGCCGGCTTGCACCTTGAGCTGTGCGAGCGCCTCGACGACCCGCTGCAGGGCCCGCCACTGCTGCGCCTGCTGGTCGATGCCGAACGTATAGAGAACGCCGCCAAGGCCGACCGCCTGCGCTACGAATGGTATGCCGATGACCCGGTGCAAGCCCAAGTCGACACCCTGATCGAAGCGCAGCGCCTGCGTGTCAACCACGCCTGGGCAAGCGCCCATGGCGCCCTGGCACCCGCCGCCGAGGCGCTGCACAATGCCCTGTCACTGGAAGCCGAAGTCGGCAAACAAGCGTTGCTCGACACGCGCTACGGCCTGCTGCTGGAAAAAAACCTGCCCAACTGGTTGAGCACCGCAGGGCCCCAGGCGCTTACGCACATCATGCAGACCATGCAAAAACTAGTCGCCGCCGGCAATCGCATCGCCGCGCCGGGCATCCTCACCCTGGCGCAGTTCCGCGAGCAGCGCAGCTTGCAGGGCTGGGCCCGCGCGCGCGTAGAGGAACGCTTGCGCCACGATCATGGCCTGCGCTACGCCGCCGCCGACATCATGGTTCATGTTGTGCACAGCCGTCAGGCAGGTCCGCAGTTGAACCCCTTCAACCCTTCGAGCTACGTAACCTGGCGAGGTTTGGAGCACGTCGGCGGGCAGTTGGTCGAGCTGACCAGGGAGAGCTATCCGTTGGACGAACTGGCACTGCGCAACCTGAACTGGTTCGACTACGACTATTGGCTCACCGCCCGCGTAACACACCGTCACGACAAGCCGCTACCCGAAGCGCTGAACCCGGCCTACATCAAAGCGATGATCAGGCACCTGAATGTCGGCGGCAGCTATGAGGCCTACCTGAAGACCCAATTGATCGACTCCCCGGTCGCGGGCTGGAGGCTCAATGCCCATGCCCTGATCAACCGAGCCCGCATGCGCGCCGAGGCAGCCAAGGCGCGTTATGCCGGGCACCTTAGCGCCTTGGGTGAACAAGGCTACCGTTGGGTACGGCAGGTACTGGACTACCCGCACAACGCGCTGCGCCCAGCGGTGGACAACCAGCGCATCACCGTGCGGCAATTGACGATCCATGGCCATACCCTGCAAGGCGTTCTGCTGATCAATGCCGAAGGCTCCGGCACAGGCGCTTTCATCCTGTACACACCGGACGCACCCGACCGCCGCGCCTGGCGCGGGCTGAGCAATGCCCGCGAACTGATGCGGTTGCTGCGCAAACAACCCGCCCTGCGCACCTACGTGGCGAGCCGCCTGCCCCTGCTGGCACCTGTACGCATCGATAAACTACTCAGCAAGGGCCGGCTCGGCCCCGCACTGCGCACCCCGGCAATTGAGGAAGAGCTGTTCTTCGCCTACTACATGGCAGCGGTGCGCGGCTGGTTGGCAGTGGTCGATGCCCAGAGCCGCACCACCGGGGAGGCAGATCTTCAGCAGGGCATCGATCTGGTATGGCGCCTGCTCGACCTGATCAGCCTGGGGCTGCCTGCCCCTGTACAGGTTCCCCTGGCCCTGGGACGCATGGTGATCGAAACCTGGGATGGCCTGAAAGCCTTCAGCGAGGATGATATCAACGGCGTGCTGACCCATACGTACAACGCCCTGAGCTATGCCAACGACGCTGGTACCAGCGCGGTCAGCACCGGCCTGATGCGCCGCATGATGCGGGGCATGCCGACGCAACCACCGCTGCCACTGCCCGCGCGCTACAGCATCACGCCTGCGCTCGAGCACCTGCGCTACAGCATTGACGGTGTGCACGGTGAAGGCGTCTTTGAAAAAGCATCAGCATTCGAAGGGTTGACCCAGTATTTCATCCAGGACGCCCACGGCCGGTATTACAAGGTCTCATTCGACGGCCACCGTTGGCGGGTCATCGACCCGACCCAACCCGACGCTTACCTGCAGCAGCCGGTCAAACGCCTGGCCAATGGCAATTGGGTCATCGACTCACCGGTGCTGTGGTACGACGGCTTGCCCGATCTGCCGCAATTGCTGGCTAGCTGCCGCCTGCAACCACCGTTGGCAGGTGAGGCGGTGGGCACGCTGGCAGGGCTGTGTCGGGCAGACGACCAGCTTTATCTGCAAACCCCTGCCGGGCAACTGCCAGTGCGTGCGCACCTGCTCGCCGGGCGCTACCACCTGTTGATTCCGCACGCCCGGGAAGCCGGCGTGGTGCCGTGGGCGATCCTGCGCTGGCAAGACCGGCAGTGGCGCATCCGCGTGCGCCAGGCAGGGCGCAGCAGCGATTGGCTGGCGCTGCCGGATGACTACTCACCGAGCCGTGGCAACAACCGGTCGAGCCGCTGATGCAAGGCACTGCTGCTCGGCCAGTTGCGCAGCAGCCGCGCCCGATCACGGGCGTAGGCCGGGGCAAAGCTGAGCCCGGTGGCGTGCTGGCACATGGCGTCGAGGTCGATCAATGACCATTGGCCGTCGTGCCAGAACAGGTTGTGGCCCTTGAAGTCGCCGTGGCTGATACGCTCGCGGATCAGTTGCTGCATCAGCTCCACCAAGGCATCGACTTGCTCTTCAGGCACCTCGCCGCTTTCCACATAAGGCGCGAAGCACGCGGTCAGGTCCGGGCCATCGACATGTTCAGTGACCAGGTACGCCCGGCTGCGCAGGCCCATGACGCGCTGCTCCAGCACCGCCAACGGGCGCGGCGTGGCGAAGCCCAGGAACTCCAGGCGGTGGCCTTCAATCCAGGAGTGCCAGGCCCGGCTCGGGCGCCAGAACCGCTTGAGCCAGTGCGCGGTGTTCTTGATGTTGTAGCGCTTGAGTACCAGTGAGCGCCCACCCACCTCGACACGCGCCACGCTGGCCGCCCCGCCTGTCTTGTACAGGTGGCCCTGGTCGATCAAGGTATCGGCCTGTTCCAGTACCGGCAGCATGGCCAGGACTTCGCCGCGGCGAATCGCCCGCAAGCCCGAAAGGCTGCGCTCGACGCTGAACAGCGTGCATTCGCGCCCGGCCTTCTCCAGGTAATCCCTGAGGCGCCAGGTGCGCACCTTGTCCACCTGTTTCTGCAACGCTTCCATCGGCAACGCGTGCTCGGCATTGGCCAGCAGGTAATGCACCAGCAGCTCTTCGATGAATGGCTCCAGGCGCTTGGGCAACTGAGCGAAGAACACCCCGAGGTTTTCCAGCACACGCGGGCGCGACAGTTGCTGGCCCGGCGTTTCGGCCTTGATGCCGGCGCCATCGATCAGGTACAGCTTGCCGCCGTGGCGCAACAGGTTGTCCAGGTGCAAATCTTCCTGCCATAGGCCCTTGGCATGCATCTGCGCCACCGCGGTCAGGGCTTCGCCCAGCACCAGGTGCTGTTCGTCGGCCAGCACCTGCAGGTTCGCCACCTTGTCCCAGGCATCGGCCAGGCTTTCGGCGCCGTCGAGGAACTCGAACAGCAGCCAGCCACCCTCACCTTCCTTGAGCCCGTCGGCAAGCAGCCTTGGCGTGGTCAGGCCCTGTTCGGCCAGCAACTTCACACCCTCCAGCTCACGCTGAAAATGGCGCGCAGCATTGCCGCCTACCAGCAACTTGGCCAACACCGGCGTACCGCGCCATACACCGGCACCGACATAGCGCTGGCCCGGCAATACGCGCAGCAGGCTGAGCAGCTGCAGTTCGGCGTTGCCAGCGGCGTCGGCCAAGCTGACCGAGAGCGGCAGTGAAGGGCTGCGCCCGGCATCTTTCAATTCAGACAAACGCATCAGCGGGCCTCTTTTTCACGACGGCGTTGCGTCAGGCGTTGCAACCAGGTGCCAACCAGCACGCTGTCGGCCGGCTGGGCAAGATAGGTGGCAAGCAGCGCGCGCACGTTCACCTCGTTCCAGGCGCGGGCACGGCGCAGCAGCGGCTCCAGATCCTTCAGGCGGTCACGCATGCCGAACAACAGCGGCCGGGTCTTCTCCAGGTCGATCAATTGCGCGTCCCAGCCTTCGCGGCGTTGGCGCAGGAAGATATGCTTGGGGTAGAAGCAGCCGTGCACCTGGCCGGCGCTGTGCAGCGTGCGCGCCAGCTGGCCACAGGCCTGGAGGATGCCGTTGCGCTCAGGGTCACTGAGCTGCGGCCACTGGCCCAGCAGGCTTTCCAGGTCGCTCCAGTCATCCAGGGCACGTGTCAGCAGTATCGCCCGGTGCTGGCCTGCATGCTTGCGCTCACCGTAGAACACCGCCTGCAGGGCCGGGATATGCAGCTTCTGGTAACGGCTGATGTTGCGGAACTCACGGGCGAAGGTCGGCTCGCCAAAAGGGCGATGCAAGGTGCGGGTCAGGTAGTCGCTCTGGCGCTTGAGGTAATACCCTTTGCCCTCGAGCTCCAGGCGATAGACGCTGCTCCAGCCGCCACGGCCAGTGTTGGGTTCGTCCACGGCATCGAGCTGCAGTGCCCACAGCGCCTCGAAGTCATTCAGGCCATGGCGTTTGAGCAGCGCGAGGTCCGCGCTGGCCAGGTAATCGGTCATTCCCTTCCCTCGAAGAAGCTCAGTACCTGACGGACCCGGCGCTTGTCGCGCGCATTCAGGCGCTGGCGCCCGCGGTACTGCAAATAGAAGCGCAGGCGCTGGGTCGCCGTCAGGTGGTATTTGGCGACCTTGTCCAGGCATGCCAGGTCCTTGATCAGCCGGTGGCGCCACATGAAGCCGCGCCAGAAGTCACCGGTCGGGCAGTCGATGAAGAATAGCGTGCCCTGGTCATCGACCAACAGGTTGCGCCACTTGAGGTCGTTGTGGGCGAAACGGTGTTCGTGCATGACCCGGGTATGGCGCGCCAGCTGTCGGCTGATGTGGTCGACCCAGGCACGATCAGCCAGGCGCGGATCATTGCGCTCAGCCAGCACCGACAGGTCTTCGGTGCGCGGTAGCTCGCGGGTGATCATCGCGCCGCGGCCAAATGCCAGGCCATTGCGCTCCAGGCCCCAGGCCACAACTTCAGCGGTCGGGATGTCCCATTTGGCGAACTGCTTGAGGTTCTGCCATTCGGCCTTGATGCGCGGCCGGCCCAGGTAACGGCGCATGTGCTTGCCGGCACCGGTGTACCGCTTGACGTAATAGTTGACCCCGCCACGCTCGACGCGGACCACCTCGCTGAGCGGGTCACGGGTCAGGCGTTCACCCTGCAGGGCAAACACCGCATCAAGGCTGCCGAAGTCCGCCGCCAGGTGTTCGTAGCCTGGCGCCAGTGTCCAGCCCGCCATCAGAGTGCGTCCCCATAGCGTTGCTTGCGATCGTAGAGTTTCTGCGCCTTGCGGTCGAGCCAGGCCAGCAGCGCGGCCTCCTCGCTGAGGATCTGACGCAGCGGGCGCTGGAAGTAACCGCGCAGGAAACGCAGCTTGTCGCGCCGGGTCAGGCCGATATCCAGCGCCGAGAAGTACAGCGCGGCCAGGTCCTTGTCCCGCCAGCGGCTGCTGATTGTCGCCCTGGTCTGGGCGCGGTGCAGGTCGATTACCGACAATTTGAAGTCTTGCGCCGTCACCGGGCGGTCGGTGTGCAGCAGAAAGTGGCAGATGTAGCAGTCACGGTGGTTGACCCCGGCGCGGTGCATGCCGCCGGTCATCTTCGCCACTTCGGCGATCAGCGCGCGCTTGAGCGCCGGCTCAGGCGGTTGCTTGACCCAGTCGATGCTGAAGTCTTCCAGGCTGATGGTCGGCGCCAGTTCTTCGGTGACGATGAACGAGTGCTGCGTGGCCGGGTTGCTGCCACGCTCGCCATAGGCCACTGCAGTCATGGTCGGCACGCCGACTTCATGCAGGCGCTCGATGGCCCGCCATTCCTGCCCGGCACCCAGCACCGGAAGCTTGGCGGTGAGCAGGTTCTTGAAGATTTCGCCCCAGCCGATGCCACGGTGGATCTTGACGAAGAAACCTTCGCCATCGACCTCGGTGCGCAGCGTGCGGCGGCCTTCCAGCTCTCGGTACACCTCGCCTTGCAGGGCTTCCACGGCATCGAAGGCATCACGCCCGGCCCACAGGCGCTTGAACGGTTCGGCCAGGATCAGCTTCATGCGCTCTCCTGCCCCAGAATCACGTCGGCAGCGTGCTGCGGCATGCTGTAAAGGTCGGCGGTTTCGGCAAAGGCCAGCCCGTTGCGCGACCACTCGGCACGCGCCTCTGGCGCTTCGAGCATGCGCTGCAGGTAGCCGTTGAGCTGTTCCTGCTCGAACGGCTCGTCCAGCACCAGGCCGCTGTCGGCCTCGGCAATGTAATGGGCGTAGCCGCAAACTTTGGAAACCAGCACCGGCAAGCCAGCCACCAGCGCCTCGAGCAACACCGTACCGGTGTTCTCGTTGTAGGCCGGGTGGATCAGCAGGTCGGCACCCAACAGGAAGCGCGGGATATCACTGCGGCCCTTGAGGAACTGCACCTGTTCGCCCAGGCCCAAGGCTGCGCTCTGCAGCTGGAACACCTTGGGGTCGTCCTGGCCGATGACCATCAGCCGGGTGCGCTTGCGCAGAGACGCTGGCAGCGCGGCCAGGGCCTTGAGGCTGCGGTCGAGGCCCTTGGTCTTGAAGCCCGAGCCGATCTGTACCAGCAGCAGGTCGTCATCGCCCAGGTTGAACTCCTTGCGAAACTCCGCGCGGATCTCGGCGGCATTGGCCGGTGCGCGGCGGTCCTGGGAAATGCCGGGCGGCAACAGGTGAAAGCGCTCGACAGGGGTGCCGTAATGCTTGATGAACAGCGGTTGCTGCACCTCTGAAATCATCAATATCTCAGTGCGCGCATCCTTGGCGAACACAGCCCGCTCGTACTCGGCAAAGTGCCGGTAGCGGCCCCAGCGGCGGTAAAGGCCGCCACGCAAGGTCTGGGCCTTGTCCTCGAAACAGGCGTCGGCCGCGTAATACACGTCCAGGCCCGGCATCTTGTTGAAGCCGATCAACCGGTCTACCGGGCGCTTGGCCAGATCGGCTTCCATCCAGGCAGTGAGTTTTTCGTTGCGACGGTGATTGAACAGCGCCTTGACCGGCGCCACCAGCACTTCGAAACCGGGCGGAATGTCGCCTTCCCAGATCAGCGTGTAGACACGGATCTGGTGGCCCCGCTTCTGGCATTCCAGGGCAATGCGCATGAAATCGCGCTGCAGCCCGCCGAAGGGGAAATATTTGTAAAGCACGAAAGCCAGTTGCATCAACGGACATCCTCAGCCAGCAGCAACGCGCTCAAGCGGCTCGCCACATGCTCTGGATTCAGGCGAGTGAAGCACAATGGCCACTCGCGTTTGAGATCGAACCGGCGCAGGTCGTCGGCGCTCGGTTTGTAGGTGCACTTTTTCTGCAGGCACGGTGCACAGGGGAAATCGCTGGCCTGGTGCACCTGCACACGGCCATAGGCGCCAGTCAGGCCCGGGTTGGTCGGGCCGAACAGCGAAATGGTCGGCACATCCAGCGCTGCGGCCAAGTGGCCCAGCCCTGTGTCCACCGCCACACAGGCCTTTGCCGCCGCCAGCACGCGGGCGACGCCGGCAAGGTTCAATCTGGGGAGCACCTGGCAGTTGTTCAAGCCTTGGGCAATACGCTCGGCGCGGTCTTTCTCGGCCTGGTTGCCCCATGGCAGGCATACCTGCAGCCTGCTGCGGCCCAGCCGTTCAGCCAGCTCTCGCCAATAGGCCTCGGGCCAGTGCTTGGTCGCCCAGGTAGTGCCGTGCAGAAACACCACATACGGCGCCGCCGGGGGCAGTTGCAGGCGCTCCAGGTCCAGGCCGTAGTTGCCGATGCCTTCGGGCAGGTCATAGGCCAGCGCCATGGCGAACAGCTGGCGCACGCGCTCTACCGCATGCTGGCCGACGGCGACCGAAAGGCGCCGGTCATAGAAGCGGCTGGCCAAGCCTTCACGCGCCGAGTAACGGTCCAGGCCGGCCACCGGCGCCTTGACGTAGCGGGTCAGCCAGGCCGACTTGACCAACCCCTGGGCATCGATCACCAGGTCGTACTTGCGCTCGCGCACGCGTTGCTTGAACGCCTTCCACTCGCCGCTCTTGATGGTCTGCCAGACATTCTTGCGCCAGCGCCGAATGGCCACCGGTATCACCTGGTCGACCGCCGGGTGCCAGCTGGGGATCTCGGCGAAGCCTTCTTCCACCACCCAGTCGAAGCGGATGCCCGGGATCGCATGGGCGGCATCGGTGAGCGCCGGCAGGGTGTGGATCACATCACCCAGCGACGAGGTCTTGATGATCAGTACCCGCACTTACTCGACCTCGGCCACGGTATCGATCAGGTTCGGCCCACCCAGGCTGTGCAGGGCGGCGATGACTTTGCCAGGCTCCAGCAGACGCAGGCAGTTGTAGTGGCCGAAGCGGCAGGTGCGGTCGAAGCATGGGCTGCACTCGATGCCGGTGCGCACGATTTCCACCTGCTCGGCCAACGGCGGGGTAAAGCCCGGCGAAGTCGAACCATAGACGGCAACCAGCGGGCGATTCAACGCCGCCGCCACGTGCATCAGCCCGGAGTCGTTGGACACCACCGCGTTGGCACAGGACATGAGGTCGATCGCCTCGGCCAGCGAGGTTTCGCCCGCCAGGTTATAAGATTCTTCACGCAAACCCGGGATCAGCCGGTCGCGGATCTGCTCGCCGACCGGGTGATCGTTCTTCGAGCCGAACAGCCACACCTGCCAGCCCTGGCGAATCATGGCGTCGGCAACGCTGGCGTAGTGCTCTGCCGGCCAGCGCTTGGCTTCACCGAACTCGGCACCTGGGCACAGCGCAAGCACCGGGCGGTCCAGCTCCAGGCCGAACTTGGCCAGCGCGGCCTCACGGCTCGGCGCCTGGATCTGCAGCTCAGGCCGCGGATAAGGCTGCGGCAGCTCGGCACCCGGCGCATAGGCCAGTGCCATGAAGCGCTCGATCATCAGCGGGTAACGCGCCTTGTCCAGCTTGCGCACATCGTTGAGCAGGCCGAAGCGCATTTCGCCACGCCAGCCGGTGCGTTTGGGAATGCCGGCAAAGAACGGCACCAGCGCCGACTTCAGCGAGTTGGGCAGCAGGATCGCCTGGTCGTACTGGCCGGCCAGGGACTTGCCGATGCGCCGGCGCGTAGCCAGTTCCAGCGCGCCATGGCCGAGCGGGAAGCTCAAGGCCTGACGCACTTGGGGCATGCGCTCAAGGATCGGCCGGCTCCACTCGGGTGCCAGCACATCGATCACGCAGTCGGGATGCTGCTGTTTCAGGCACTGGAACAAGGTTTGCGCCATCACCATGTCGCCGACCCAGCTGGGGCCAATGATCAGTATTCTCATGCTTAGTCCAGAAAAACTCGGGGAGGCTGCAGGCTGCGGTACAGCCTGGCCTCCCCTCTTTATATTCAGGCTATGTGGCGGACAGTGTAACACCGGTGGTGGAACATCGGCCTTTAGGCCCCTGTGGAGCGGCCTTGCGCCGCGAAAGGGCCGCAAAGCGGCCCCAACAATCTCATGCCAATCCCAATTCACCCCAGATCCGCCGCACCTCGCGACGCTCATCGGCAAACTGCGCCGCATCGATCACCCCGGCCTGCTTCTGCAGGGCCTGGCGGTGCGAGGCTGAGCGAAACGCCTTGTACACTTCACGCAACAACACCGCATCGCTGGCCGGCATCAAGCCCGCCTGCTCCAGCTCTTCCAGAATGCGAATGTTATCGGTCCAGCGCAGTATGGCCGGATGGTCGTGGGACCAGGCCAAAGCGGCGTATTGCACCATAAATTCGATATCGACGATACCGCCGGCATCCTGCTTGATATCGAACGCCACGCCTGCATCGAAGGCATTGGCCGCAGTGCCCGCGGCGGTGGCCTTGGTGCCGAGGTTGTCACGCATCTTGGCGCGCATTTCGCTGACCTCGCTGCGCAGCTTGTCCAGGTCACGGGCCTGGCCCAGAACCTTGGCGCGCACACCCTCGAACGCTGCCGCCACCTGCTTGCAGCCCACCAGCACGCGGGCGCGCACCAGGGCCTGATGCTCCCAGGTCCAGGCTTCGTTCTGCTGGTAGCGCTCGAACGCGCCCAGCGAGCTGACCAGCAGCCCCGCCGCGCCCGAAGGCCGCAAACGCATGTCGACGTCATACAGCTGGCCGGAGTTGGTTTGCGTGGTCAGCAAATGGATGATGCGCTGGCCCAGGCGCGTGAAGAACTGCGCGCTGTCGATCGGCTTGGCGCCATCGGTTTCCGCCTGCGGGTCGCCGTCGTGGATGAACACCAGGTCCAGGTCCGAGCCGTGGCCCAGCTCCAGGCCGCCCACCTTGCCGTAGCCGAGGATGATGAAGCCCGGGTCGCACAGGCTGCCGTCGCTGCGCTTGGGCTGGCCGTGGCGCGCCACGGTCTGGCGCCAGGCCAGGGCCAGCACCTGGTCGAGAATGGCTTCGGCCAGCCAGGTCAGGTAGTCGCTGACTTTCATCAACGGCAGGTTGCCGCTGATCTCGGAGGCTGCCACGCGCAAGCTGTGGGCCAGCTTGAAGTGGCGCAAGGCCTCCATCTGTTGTTCAAGATCGTCCTCGGGGATGCGCGTCAGCCGTTCGCGCAGCTCGGCGGCCAGCTCCGGCGCCAGCGGCGGGCTGAACAGGCGGCCTTCATTGAGCAACTCATCGAGCAGCAATGGGTAACGGGCGATCTGCTCGGCGATCCACGGGCTGGCGGCACACAGGGTCAGCAGGCGGCGCAAGGCCCCTGGGTTTTCAGTCAGCAGCACCAGGTAGGCCGACCGCCGCGCCACAGCTTCGACCAGCGGCAGTACACGTTCCAGCACCAGGTCCGGGTTGTCATGCTCAACCGCCTGGGCCAGCAGACGCGGGATGAAGGCATCCAGGCGCTCACGGCCGATGCGCTGCATAGAACGCAACTGTGGGCTGGCACGCAGCCCCGCAAGCCTGCGCAAGGCTTCGGCGGGCTGCTTGAAACCGGCCTCTTCCAGCTGACGGCCGGCGGCCTCCTCATCCTGCGCCTGCTCCCACAAGGGCGACCACTCACCGCCAACCACCAGGTCACCCTCGCCTTCTTCTTCATCCGGGTCGGCGATGACCTGGCGGAAGTGCCAATCGACACGGCCGCGCCAGTGCATCAACTGGTCGTGGAAGCTCTGCCAGCCGCTAAAGCCGAGCATATAGGCCACGCGCTCACGGTCGGTCTCGTCATCAGGCAGCATCTGTGTCTGGCGGTCGGCAATGGCCTGGATGGCATGCTCGGTATAGCGCAGGAACTCATAGCCTTCACGCAGCTCCGCCACCACCGCCGGCGGCAGGTAGCCTTGGCCCTCCAGGGTCGCCAGCACTTTCAGCAATGGCCGCTGCTGCAGGCTCAGGTCACGCCCGCCATGGATCAGCTGGAAGGCCTGGGCGATGAACTCCACTTCACGGATGCCACCGGCGCCAAGCTTGATGTTCTCGGACATGCCCTTGCGCCGCACCTCCTGCTGGATCAGCTGCTTCATGGTGCGCAGCGCTTCGATCGCCGAGAAATCCAGGTAACGCCGGTACACGAACGGGCGCAGCATCTCCTGCAGTTGCGCGCCTGCCGCCTGGTCGCCGGCCACCACCCGCGCCTTGATCATCGCGTAGCGTTCCCAGTCGCGGCCTTGGTCTTGGTAGTACTGCTCCAGGGCATTGAAGCTGAGCACCAGCGAACCGGCCGAGCCGTAGGGGCGCAGGCGCATGTCGACGCGGAACACGAAGCCATCGACGGTGACCGGGTCGAGCGCCTTGATCAGGCGCTGACCCAGGCGGGTGAAGAACTCCTGATTGTCCAGCGAGCGCTTGACCCCTTCGGTCTCACCGCCTTCAGGGAAGGCGAAGATCAGGTCGATATCCGATGACAGGTTGAGCTCGACCGCCCCCAGCTTGCCCATGCCCAGCACCACCATATGCTGCGGTTCACCGCTGCGGTTGCCGATCGGCGTACCGAACTGCTGGCAGTGGCGCGGATACAGCCATTGATAAGCTTCGTCGATCGCCGCGTCAGCAAGGTCGGACAGGTCGCGACAGGTCTCGCCCAGTTCGGCCTGGCGGGTGATATCACGCCAGATGATGCGCAACTGCTGGCGGTTGCGCTCGCGGCGCAGGTTGCGTGCCAGCTCTTCTTCACTCGACGCCGCCTGGGTCGCTGCCGCGATCTGCC